>JAFDAM010000136.1 GCA_019313825.1 Deltaproteobacteria bacterium | reverse complement strand
GTATCCGCATAAGATTGATGTTGTATATATAATCCGGTTTTTGTGTACTTTTAGTAATAGACACGATTACGCCTCCTGGTTAAATTGTTTCTTCGTCGCATAAGGCGCCCTGAGCTGTTCGCTCTTAAGGGAAGGACCCGGACTATATCGGGGGCCGAGTCTTTCACTTCTTTACCTCTTCCTTTTTAGGAGCGCCTTCCTTTAGTTTTCCTTCGATGTCCGCGCAATGCACCTGGAGATCCGCGTACTTCTTATTCAGATCCAGGAGTGCCCGCTGGCTATTAGCCAGATCCGCTCGACACTTCGTGAGCATAAAATCCTTTAACCCGATCTGAGCCATCAATTCCTGCAGATCAAAGGTGCCCTCCGGTATTTTTTGCGCTTCTGCTGCCTTTTCTTCTGTCATGTCATCCTCCTTTGGATTTCATTCCTAAAATTAAAAGGGTTAATACTTTTCGAATATTAGTGATATCGTTGACATTATTGTCTATCCAGCTTTTTATCTGGGCCGGTTCCGTCTTCTCTATCACTTGGAATATGGCATCAGACTTCAAGGCCATACGGGATTTCATTTCATCCGGCAGTTTGATATCTACTTTCACGATGTCACCTCCACAACAAAAATTATCGGGAGATAAACTCTTGATTTACACTCAATAGAGTATGTCCCTTCCGTATCTATCGAGAATTCAAATTCCGTGTCTTCGTCTGAGAGGTTATATGCAAAAAGGGATTCGATCCCCCTTACAAAGATTTTCGCCTTCTCTGGCAGTCCTGTTATTTTTGTGTATTCGGTTGTTTTGATCATTGTGGCCTTGTTGATTACCGCAGGGGCCTCAGACTTATTGACGACACCGTCCAAATAAAGTTGGGTTTTGGCATCAATCGCATGCCCCTTGATATAAATCTGGCCTTCCTTTACAGTGGAAATCAAAGATTCGAAGTCCGGTCTCCCAACTTTTTTAATCACGACCCCTGTAGCTTTTTCAATTATCGTATATTCCACTATCTCATCCTCTCAAGAACCATTAGATGCCCAGCCGGAGACGTTTTATTCGTGACTCCATTCGTTATATATCCAAGATCAATATGGAAATCCACCGGGAATGGAGACGTTGTAAAGGTTGTCATGGCTGTGACTTCCCCGAAATGGGTTGAGCTGACGTCGGTGAGTGCCCACATAATATGGCTTCTAGAGTGGTGTGTTTCTGGATGTCCAGTGGATGATCCGACATAAATAGCGGCAATATACCCGTCGCTTTTTGTTTGGGGGCTGGTTCCATCTGTCAATCTTGCATAGATAGTATTGAAGCCGAGGGCATCGTTATCCCCCCATCCAATTTCATCTGCATTTAAAGAGCCGAGAACCCCTGATCCAGTTTCATACCCCGCATTCAATGTGTAATAGTCCAGTTCTTCTGTAACGCCAGGGTCAACCTCACTTAAACCAGTTAAATAATATTCATTTGTCCCACTACCAGACGCATGCCATTCCCATGTCCCGGAATGAACAAAGACAAGATGGGGAACAATATAGGCATAAAAATATATATATTCGCCTGATGCAAATCCTGTTGGTTCCAGTTGGATGGTAGCATGAACAGTTCTCTCGTAATTAGACCCAGCCAATATCCCTGATTCCAATACCGGGTTCTCGGCCCTTGCCTGCGATCCTGATTGGGCAGCTACGTCTGTGGTATAGCTATCCGTCCATATTTTTGTGACATTGTCAACGGCCACATGGGAAGTGATAATGGTTCCGGCATCAATCACGTCCGCGCTTATATATCCTGCGGTCAAATCAGAGGCATACATAGATCCTCTGACATAAAAAGCCCCTGCCGACTTGTCCCAGAACAACCCAGCGCCAGAAGCATAATTTCCTATCGTAATATCGCCAACATTTGCTCCCCCAGTGATAGCCTCGAACACGGTATCGCTGGCATCGTCAAGGATCTCCAACCCTTTATTCGCAGTGCTGAAGACTTTAACTTGCGCTCCAGAAGCATCTGTCAAAACAATATTGCCCGCCGTGATGGAACCGAGATCCGCGAAGATGCCTGAAAGAGTTGTTCCCGTGATCTCGTTCCCGGTAATAGTCCCGGCTGCGATCTCTGTTGCGGTGATGGTACCCGCTGCAATCTCGACAGCTGTAATGGTTCCGGAGTCAATCTCATTGGCCGTAATGGTCGCCGCCGCGATCTGGGT
>JAFDAM010000135.1 GCA_019313825.1 Deltaproteobacteria bacterium | reverse complement strand
GGCGTCGGCAGGTCTCAGATCAAGCCTCGGTATTGCAGGCGCAGCCGAGGTAATCTCGCTTGGCGCTTCCCTTATTGCGAATCTCATGCTGTTGGTTCTGTCAAAGCTCAGGCTAAAGTCCGTTCTTTCAGTGCCGTTGGTTGCCATGCGTACTGTCCCCCCCTTTCTGACAGGCCTTGCCCTTGCTGCCCTTCTGGGCGCTACACAATGGGGATTGATTCTGGCCCTTGCCATGATATCATTTCCATTCGAGGTGGCAGTAGTGGAGGAAGAGATCAATGCAAGCATGGAAATGCCGCACATCCAGGGCGCAATGGCGATTGGATCGCCTTATTACATAATCCTTCTGAGGCATGTGGGGAAAATCGCCGGGCCCAGAATAGTACGATACGCCTTGCTCGATTTTGTGGGGCTTGTGGCATTTGAGGCTCTGCTTGGCTTTGTGGGTATGACAAGACCTCCGGCCCCATCAATCGGTTCCGAGATCTATAATGCAGGGCCTTATATCGCGACCTATCCATGGTTGTTTTTGGTCCCGGGAGTGCTCCTTGCCTCAGGACTAATTGCATTTAGCGCCAGTTTTTCAAGGGTATTGAAAAGGAGGTAGGAAAATGGTAAAAACTGCGGATAAAGAAATTTTGAATAAAAAAGTGAAAGCGGAGGAAATTGCAGAGGCCACAAGCAAAATAGCCACTGCTCTTGAGAGCATATCAGAAATGCTAAAAGGTTTCTTGGGCGATGATTCTGTTAGGAAAACAGAACAGTTGGCAACAATCTCCAAAAGGCGTGAAGAGGTCAAAGATAAGTTGGAGGCTGGTCAGTTGAAGGCAGATGAAGCCGCAGATTTAAGTGCTGAGTACAAGAAACTTGGTGATGCCCGCAAGAAGCTACTCAATGGTGAACAGTGATTTGTGTATTCCGCTAAATAAAATGAATTCTCAAAAACCTGGTTTTGGTCCCGCGTTCTGGACTTTGGATGAGGGATGATTTTGAAGGAGGAGTATTATGGGTTCAGTTGCTGGAAGCAAAGGAGCCTTTGTTGGAGATGCGAGAGATGTTGTGAGGCTTAAGAAGATAAGACGTGAGTCCCCCTTTGCTTTCCCCTTACAGGAAGAGAAGACGTGTTTCAACCTGAATTTGGGTAAAGATGTAGGCGAAAAGGAGACCTGTGGTTCCTCTAATAAGAGATGTCCAGAGACGTCGAACTCAGAATGACACAGGATAACAAGGAAAAGAGATTTTGGTTTACGGCGTGCTGGCCTTTGTGGCCCTTTCATCTGGTGCAAAATGAGGCCGCGTCCATTGCCAAGATGGCGGACAATGAAGAAGCCCACTTAATCAAGCTCAAAACTGACGGATATGGTCGTCCCTTGCCCATCCCGAAAGAGTATTTCCAAAATAACAGCAATTTTGTAGCGTTCAGACGCTTTTTTCATCTGTCTCCGCGATTTGAATTTGAGGATGGGAGCCACAGTCCCTGCGGCTTCTTACGTGATATTCTAACTTCTTCTTTTAGGGATGGTTCACGTGAGTTGACTAAAAGGCTTGAGTCAACCCCTGACAAATGCCATCAAGCCGTAAAAACATGCACCCAGTGCATTGAATTTTTGTACCCATTAATCCCCCAGAAATTCAAAGCCCCAGATCTAGCAGTTAGTGAGTTCTTGATGGGCCTAAAGAACAATAACATAGAAAAACAGGGGTTTGTGGGCAAACAAAACAACTCCTACTACACAAAGAACATAACTGTCAGGGGTTGGAGCAGTAACAACATGCTTTGGTTTGCTGGAGAAGAACTCTTTCAGGCAGACAAGATCTGGTGGGGAAAGTTCGGGGTAGAAATTCTTAAAGAAGGGGCGTTAAATGCTCCGTTGGGGGAAAAAATCCAAGCTGTCATTGGCCCAATCTCCTTTTTTTATGATCACTGTCCTGATCTTGTATATGCTTTTTTTTGTGATACGGGATCCCCTCTTGACTCGACTCGGCACCTTACCGGCCTGACCTACGCAATGAGTGAGGCTCGAAAGGCATGGCTTTTTGATTGGGTTGGAGAGCTTGCAGAGACTATAATGAAGATGGAGCACCCCGAGGAATTCGTATTCCTAGCGTGAGTTTACTATAAAACCATATTTTTTCAAGGGGATTAAAACCGTAACCTATTGTTTTTTCAGGGGTTGCGGCTTTTTTTATCCGCAGATTTAGTGTATACACTGA
>JAFDAM010000134.1 GCA_019313825.1 Deltaproteobacteria bacterium | reverse complement strand
TTTCAGGATATGCTCACCTTTGAGGAGGCCGGTGTTTCCAACAAAGAATCCTAATTGTTTTGAAATAATGCATAGTCTAAACCCACGGAAAGTAAACGGGTCGCACTCTCCGAGCCGTAGGGTCTACGAGCCGGAGGCCAGGGCGGCTCTCCTGGAGAAAGCCCCGGAAGGCGGGTCAGGAAGGCGCTAAAGAAGAATACCCGCGTCATTTCTTTTGAGCTATGAGGGGGTCACCCTTGAAAAAGAGCATAATGCTATCGATGAGCGATTCGATGGTGTATTCAGGTGGAACAAGATTTACTTTAAAATTGCATTCTGTAGCTGTCTTTGCGGTTATGGGGCCTATACAGGCAACGGCCACATTTTGCATCCATTCCTGGAGCAGGTCGCCATCCGCCTCGAACATCTTCACGAAATTGCTTACAGTAGAGGAACTGGTGAAGGTAACCATGTCTATGGATCCTTTTATTAGCAGCTCCCTTACAAGTCCTGTATCGTGATCAGGGCTGATCGTTTGGTAGGCATGTACTACGTCAACATGGGCCCCCGCCTGCCGCAACTGTTCGGGCAACACCTCTCGGGCCTTGACCGCCCTGGGGATAAGAATCTTTGCACCGCTGACCCCCAATTTCTCGAAAGATTCCACGACCGCTTCAGCCCGATACTCGTCCGGCATCAGGTCTGGCTTGATCCCGATCCGATGCCATATAGCGGCTGTCTTAGGCCCAATCACTCCAATCTTTATCCCCTTCAAATTCCGTATATCTTTCCCCAAAAATTCAAGCCGCTTTAGGAAAAACTTCACACCATTGACAGATGTAAACAGCAACCAGTCATATTCATCCAACGCCTTGATCGCGCGGTCAAGAGATTCCCAGCTGTCCGGGGGCATTACTTCTATGGTAGGGAATTCAATGCATTCTGCGCCCAACAGTGAGAGCGCACGGAGAAATTGACTGGCCTGTTCCCTGGCCCTGGTTACCACGATCCGTTTTCCGAATAGCGGCTTTGTCTCAAACCAGTTCAGGTCCTCTCTCAGCCGGACCACATCCCCCACTACAATTATGGCAGGGGGTCGTATCTGGTTTTCTTTGGTCAGCAGGGCAATATTTGCGAGATTTCCCACCACTGTTGTCTGGTCTGCCGATGTGCCTCTTCGTATAACAGCTACCGGGGTATCCGGAGATCGACCATTGGCCATTAGATGCTCGGCGATCTTAGAGAGATTCCCCACCCCCATGAGGAAAACCAGAGTTCCTGCTCCGGTTGCCAATTTGCCCCAGGCAATATCCGATTTCTCTTTAAGGGGGTCTTCATGGCCTGTGATAAATGCAACTGTTGAGGTGTGATCACGATGAGTAAGCGGGATGCCTGCATAGGCCGGCACAGAAATGGCTGACGTGACCCCGGGTACCACCTCGAAATCCACGCCCGCCTTGATCAGGTCCTGGGCCTCTTCTCCACCCCTGCCAAAAATAAATGGATCGCCACCCTTGAGCCTGACAACGAGCTCTCCTTGACTCGCCCTGTCAACAATCAACCCATTGATCTCGGCCTGGCTCATGGTGTGGGAACCGGCCTTTTTTCCAACGTATATCAGCTCGGCCTCATCCTTAGCGTATTCAAGGAAAGCACTGTTTGCTAAGTAGTCATAAATAACCACATCTGCCTCACAGAGACATTCCTTTCCCTTTATAGTAAGAAGACCGGGATCACCAGGGCCGGCCCCCACCAGATATACCTTACCCTTTTGGATTGATGATTGATGATTGATGATTGATGATTGTTTCATGTCGTGTCTTTTGCTCCTTCTACTGACGATAATCTACAAATCTTGAATTCCGCAACCCCTAACCAAATATATTTGATCCCGCGAAACGCGGGATTGAATATCGAGCAAGGAATTTCGAACCGCAGAAGTAATGGGAAAACTTCGAAATTCGATCACGCCAATGGCGTGATTCAATATTCAGCGGTTCAGAAACCATCCGATAGGAATCTAAATCCATGTAAAAAGGATTTTTTACCTGGGCGTCAATCATCAATCATCAATCGTCAATCGATAGATCCTTTCCAAAATCCTGTCTGCCCCGGAATCAAGCAATCTCCTTGCCAAGGTAATCCCGATCTCCTCGGCCTGATCCTTAGTTCCGATGATTTCTTCTCTTAAAATCCGGGAACCATCAATCTCCGCCACCATACCCTCGAAACTGAGT
>JAFDAM010000133.1 GCA_019313825.1 Deltaproteobacteria bacterium | reverse complement strand
TCTTGACAACCCAGTCCACCTTAAAGCGTGAGAATTGACTATTGAGAAATTGACTATTGATTATTGAAAACCGCAACTTGAGATCGAGTATAACTTTTAAATTCGAAATACGAATACGTTCATAAATCCGAAATACGAATATCGAAATCCGAAACAAATTCGAAATACGAATGTTCAAAAATTTCAAACATTAAAAAACGTAAAGGCCAAATGTAAAGGACACCCCACATACAGGGGAAATGTTTAGGTCATTGAGATTTAGGTCATTAAATATTGTTTCGGATTTCGGATTTCGATATTCGGATTTTCCCCTCTACGATCTCTGCGGTTAACATAATGTGCTTTGAGGTAACATGGAGAAATACCCATGGTTTTGGAAATAAAGATCACGCCTGAAATGAAGCGCCAGTTTCAGTCCGAGGTGGGCGAGCATTTGGATAATCTTGAGAAGATGCTCATGGTCCTCGAAAAAGAGCCCCGCAACCAGGAGGCCGTACATTCCGTTTTCAGGGCAGTTCACAGCATCAAAGGGAACAGCGACTATATCGGGATAAAGGATGTCAATACCCTCTCTCACCAACTCGAAGATATGATGGACGGCGTGCGAAGCGACAGGTTGACGATGACCGATGATCTACTGTCGGTGTTGTTCAAAGGGCTTGATTTATTAAGAGAGATGAACCGCCGGATTATAGACGAGGACTACGAGGAAAGCGACTTGTCTGCGATATTGAACAGAATAAAAGACATCAAGGGATCAGCCGTGGAGGAGACCGCGCCGGTGCCCAAAGAGCGGACTGAGCTTGATGTGGCGGCGGTGTTCGCGCGATCATCGTCCCAGCATGTGGAATATATCCGGAAGGTGGCCGGGGGTATCCTGGCCGGAGAATCAGTGAAAGGGGCTAAGAAAAATGTCCTTCGTGTCCTCAAGACCTTTCGCACTGCTGCAAATTACGTGGGGGCATCGAATGTCGTTTCCCTTCTCAGGGGGATGGAGGGAGAACTGGAACAGGCCGGGTCTATCAGGAAAAAAATGGCGGGTTATCTCATGGACAGGCTTCTGGGGATAGAGGACCTGATTGACGGGATGAAAACAGGGTCTGCCGTTGAAAAGGCCGGGCAAATCGACGAGGATTTCTCTTCCGACATACTTGAAGGAGAGATGAAGGTCGCCCCGGAAAAGATAGATGAGTTTATGAACCTGGTTTCGGAACTCACAATAGCCAAAAACAGACTGAATTATCTGACGGAAAAGACCCGGTCCGGACACCCCGGTCCGGAGTGGACCGCAGAACTGAAAAGGGTGGCAGTCAATATTGACAAGTTGTCCGATAATCTCCAGGCCGGAGTCATGAAACTGAGGCTTGTGAGGATCAATTCACTTTTTGAGAGGCTCCCCAGGATCGTGAGAGGACTCTCGCGAAAGAGCAAAAAACGAGCAGAATTGGTCCTCTTGGGTGGAGAGACCGAAATCGACCGCAAGGTAATTGAACTCTTGGTTGATCCCCTGATCCACCTTATCCGCAATGCGGTGGATCACGGGATAGAATCGCCGGCCGTAAGGGCGAAAAAGGGGAAGCCCGAATCGGGATCTATCACAGTCAAGGCCCATGAGGAGGGGAATAATGTGATTATAGAGGTGATCGACGACGGAAAAGGGCTTCATGTTGAGACCATCAAAAAAACCGCCCTGAAAAAAGGGCTTGTTACCGGAGATGCTGTTGAATCCATGGCCGATGAGGAGATCCTGAATCTCATTTTTGTAGCGGGGTTCAGTACCACGCAAAAGGCAACAGCGGTGTCCGGGAGAGGCGTCGGTCTCGATATTGTAAGAAATAACATGAAGGATGCAGGAGGCAATACGACCCTTGAAAGCGAACCTGGCGTTGCCACTAAGGTGAAGCTGCAGGTCCCGATCTCAATGGCCGTGATGGATGTGCTTCTGACCGAGACGGCAGGGGAGCAGTATGCCTTTCCGTTTACCGCCATTCTCGAGACCATCAAGGTAAAAAGGGGTGAGATCCGGATAATGAACAGGAAAGAGGTGGTCCCCTACCACGGAATGGTCCTCGGTCTCAAGCACCTCAAAGAGATCTTAGGGGTAATAGAAGGAGAGAAACTGAGGGCAAAGGGATCGGAAGAGGAATTGCAGGCCATTGTGATCGGCTTTGGGAGCCGTTTGCAGGGGATTGTGGTGGACCGGATCTTGAGGAGGGATGG
>JAFDAM010000132.1 GCA_019313825.1 Deltaproteobacteria bacterium | reverse complement strand
CATTATCTAAAGTATACCAAGTAGAGTCTAACATGAATTCAATAATAGAGAGATTGAAATCTGGTGGTTGATTTCCAAAAATGTTGTTAGAACCTGGCTCGATAATAGAAATTTCTGGAGCACTTTTATCTTCCCTTAAATACAACAAGATTGAGACAGTAGCATCATTAAAATTAGCAGTAACGATATCCTTCTGCCCGTCATTGTTTGCATCCCCTATACTCACACTAGAAGGCCAATCTCCTACAGATTTCGTGATTTGCGGGTCCCAATCTCTTAAAGTGATGTTCCACAACAAAATTGAGACATTATCATCATCAAAATTCGTAACAACGATGTCGTTCTGCCCGTCATTGTTCGCATCCCCTATACTCACACTCATAGGACCAGTCCCTACATCTCTCGTGCTTTGCGGGTCCCAGTCGTTTAAAGTGATGTTCCACAACAAGATTGAGACATTATTGTCTATGTTATTCGCTACCACTATGTCGTTCTGCCCGTCGTTGTTCGCATCCCCTAAACTCAGTGAAGAAGGTAGTGCCCCCACAGGTCTCGTGATCTGAGGCTCCCAATCGTTTGAGGTCGTGTTCCACAGCAAGATTGAGATATTAGCATCACCATTATTCGAAGTAACAATGTCGTTCTGTCCGTCGTTGTTTGCATCCCCTATACTCACTTCGTTAGGACCATCTCCTACAGTTCTCGTGCTTTGAGGGTCCCAGTCGTTTAAAGAGGTGTTCCACAGCAGGATTGAGATATTAGCATCACCACTATTCGCTACGACTATGTCGTTCTGCCCGTCATTGTTCGCATCCCCTATACTCACACTAGAAGGCCAATCACCTACATCCTTCGTGATTTGAGGGTCCCAATCGCCTGATATCGTGTTCCATAACAAGATTGAGACATTATCATCATCAAAATTCGTAACAACGATGTCGTTCTGCCCATCATTATTTGCATCCCCTATACTCACACTCGTAGGACCAGTTCCTACAGACCTCGTGCTCTGAGGATTCCAGTCGTTTAGAGTGGTGTTCCACAGCAAAATTGAGACCTTATCATCACTATTAACAGTAACGATGTCGTTCTGCCCGTCATTGTTCGCGTCTCCTAAACTCATGCCATTGGGATTATTTCCTACGGACTTCGTGCTTTGTGGTATCCAGAAGCCTAATGTCGTGTTCCACAGCAGAATTGAGACATCATCGTCATTGTAATGACAAGTCACAATATCGTTCTGTCCATTATTATTCGCATCCGCTATACACACCCACATTGGACCATCCCCTACGGATATATTGATATAAGGATTCCAATCATTTACAGTGGTATTCCACAGCAAGACCGAGACATTATCACCCAGAGTATTCGCAGTGACGATGTCATTTTGCCCGTCGTTGTTCGCATCTCCTATACTCACGCTACGAGGGCTAGTTCCTACATCTTTCGTGAATTGAGGATCCCAATCGCCTGATGTCGTGTTCCAAAGAAAGATCGAGATACTATTATCATTCCGATTTGTAACTACGATGTCAATCTGCCCGTCATTGTTTGCATCCCCTATGTTCACACCCCAAGGACCATTTCCTACATCTTTCGTGAATTGAGGGTCCCAATCGCCTGATGTCGTGTTCCAAAGAAAGATCGATATATTATTATCATCTTCATTTGATGCTACAATGTCATTCTGTCCGTCATTGTTAACATCTCCTATGCTCACGCCACGAGCATTGTATCCTACCTCCCTCGTGATTTGAGGATCCCAATCGCCTGATGTCGTATTCCACAATAGGATTGAGATATTTTCATTAAGACCCTGATTGACAGCAACGATGTCGTTCTGTCCGTCATTATTCGCATCCCCGATCTCTACGCCATATGGGGCATCGCACACAGCCCTCTTGATCTGGGGATCCCAGTCATTTAAAGTAGTGTTCCAAAGCAAGATTGAGACATTATCGTCTTGGCCATTAGCAGCCACGATATCGTTCTGCCCGTCATTGTTGGCATCCCCTATACTGGCGAAATAGCACCCAAGTCCTACATCCTTCGTGATCTCAGCGTCCCAGTCATTTAAAGTGGTATTCCACAGCAAAATTGAAACCGTAGAGCCCACAGAATTCGCGGTGACGATATCATTTTGCCCGTCGTTGTTTGCATCCCCTATACACACACTAAAAGGAGAAACTCCTACAGATCTCGATTCTATCGAATCCCA
>JAFDAM010000131.1 GCA_019313825.1 Deltaproteobacteria bacterium | reverse complement strand
CAAATGGAGCTATTCGAATCTCAGATAAATGCTTGGATAGATGAGTACGGAAATAGCTTGATAAAATAGCGTCACATGATATTAAACCATTATAAAACTCGGTACTCTCAAGTTATTAATGCAAAATCCCAACCGGACATTACTGAATTCATCCGAAAATTAATCCAGCTCCCAGCTATTGATATCCGCATCTTTTTCCTCTCCTCCAGGTTCTCCATCATGACCATATGACACGAGGTCAAAATCGCCGTGAAGGCCTGGTGAAAGGAAGATATAATCATTATCCCAGGGATCTTTGGGGATCCTGGCCTTCTCCAGATAGCCACCCTTGCGCCATTTCATGGGAAGCCTTCCAACGGTTGGAGCTTCGACCAGGGCCTGAAGGCCCTGGTCAGTGGTAGGATAAGTGCCGTTGTCAAGCTTATATATCTTGAGAGCAGTCTCAATACTCGCTATATCTATGCGGGCCTTCAATTGCCTGGCCTCTTCCGGCTTATCCATAATCCTGACGGCCACGTAACCGACTAAAATACCAAGGATCACAATAACAACCATGATCTCGATCAATGTAAAACCCGAAGAAGATCTTGGACAATCTATCCAGGAATTTATTAGTCGTGATCTTATCGTTTTTAATTGAGAACTTGCGCATTTTATTGAATATCGATCTATCTGTTTCATTGCTATAATTACCCCTTTTCTCTTTTAAGTGGTCTAACCAACTCTGATGGTAACTATTCAGGTTGTTTAGGCTGTAAGTTATCTACCTGAGCAGTTACCTCTGATGATTATATGCAATAAATTCATGAAGAGTCACTATTTTATCATCTGGCTCATCTCAAATATGGGGAGCAATATGGAGATGGCAATAAATGCAACTATCAAAGCCATTCCCAAAATCATAACCGGCTCCAGCATTGATGTCATTGCCATTATTCGAGAATCAACCTCTCTCTCATAGATATCCGCGATCTTATTGAGCATCTTCTCCAGTTCTCCGCTTTGTTCTCCGACGCTTATCATCTGTATGGCAACTGGAGGAATCCATCGGCTTTGACCAAGGGGAGCGGCAAGGGTTTTCCCTGTTTGAATCTCATCCATGGCCTTGTCGATAACATCGGCAATCAGCGCATTATTCACAATGTTCCGCACGATCTGAAGAGCGGATAGCAGAGGGACGCCACTTTGAAGCAGGCTGCCGAGTGTCCTGCCGAATCTTGCCATGGCCATCATTATGTTGATGGGCCCAAGGATGGGGGTGCGTAGTTTGATTTCATCCCATAGATAGATGCCCCTAAGGGTTTTTTTAAACTGCCTGCCCGTAATGATACAGATCGTTAAAGCTATCAGAATAAGCCACCAGAAAGTTTTTAAAAAGTTGCTTACGCCTATAAGAATTATTGTAGGAAGAGGAAGAATCTGCTGCATTTCGCTAAAAATCTTAGTAATATTGGGCACAATAAAGGTGATCAGAAAAAAGAGGACCAGGGAACCGACAAAGAGCATTAAAATCGGATAGCTTAACGCGGCCCTGAAACGTCCTTTTATAGCCTCTTGGTGTTCACTGAATTCAGCAAGACGGTTAAGAACCAGGTCAAGAGAACCGGAGGCCTCACCAGCCCGTACCATATTGATATAGATCTGTGAAAAGAGCTTTGGGTGTTGAGATAAGGAGAATGCAAGGCTGTTCCCTTCATTAACAGACTCCTTGATCTGGGCCATAGTCTTTTTTAGAAGGGGATTGGTAAATTGCAATAATAACGTTTCCAATGATGAAACGAGTGTTATGCCCGCCCCTAAAAGAATCGACAGCTGTCGTGTCATGGCGGAAAGCTCTCCTGTTTTGACCCGCATGAAAAGAGTGGAAACAGATGCCTGGCCTGAAGATATATCTTTAGGCCTGGAGGAGGTCTCTTTTACCTCCACCGGGAAGATATTTGAGCCCCTTAACTTCTGGCGGGCGGCTACCGCACTGTCTGCATCAATGATGCCTTTGAGGTTTTTGCCAGCCTTGTCAAGGGCAGTATATTCATAAACCGGCATAATAATGGGCACATGTTTTTTAGGTTTGCAAAATGTGGAGAAAAATTTTCTCCTGCATTTCAGAGTTATACTTATTGAACTTGAGAGTACCGAGTTTTATAATGGTTTAATATCATGTGACGCTATTTTATCAAGCTATTTCCGTACTCATCTATCCAAGCATTTATCTGAGATTCGAATAGCTCCATTTG
>JAFDAM010000065.1 GCA_019313825.1 Deltaproteobacteria bacterium | reverse complement strand
CTTTGATTATGATAATGTAGCCTCAATCTTTTCGGCAATCTCATGGGGAGTTGAGATAATTCCCCCGGGACGACCATAAAAGTGGATGTTGCCTCTTCCCTCAAGGGACAGCTTCACATCTTCCACCATCTGACCGGTACTCATCTCAAAGACAAGAAAATCATCTACAGACCGGTTTACTTCCCTCAGGAGACGCTCGGGAAAAGGCCACAGTGTGACAGGCCGGAATAGGCCCACTTTGAGACCCTTCTCTCGAACACGGTTTATAGCGCCTTTCGCGATCCTCGCCGCTGTCCCGTAAGCTATTACCACAAGATTGGCATCATCGGCCATGTAAGTTTCAGCGCTCTGTATCTCCTTTGAGATAGTCTCGTACGTACGCGCCAGCTTCCAGTTGAGCTCTTCCGCTACGGAGGGATCAAGGAGCAGTGACCTGATAATACGACTGGGTCTTCCTTCAGCTCCATCCAACTTCCAGGGTTTGGGAGGAAGCTCTTTCAGATCAACAGGTTCAGGGAATTCCACCGGTTCCATCATTTGGCCCATCATGCCATCTTGCAATATGATAACAGGGGTTCGATATTTATCCGCATACTCGAAGGCCTTCCTCGTCAGATCCGTCAACTCCTGTCCTGACGAAGGGGCAAGAACAATGTTCCGGTAATCACCATGTCCGCCTCCCCGTGTCGCCTGAAAATAGTCGCCCTGTGAAGGTGCGATATTCCCTAAGCCGGGACCACCACGCATGCTGTTCACAATAACCGCTGGAAGCTCCTGGGCCGATAGGAATGAGATACCTTCCTGCTTGAGACTGATGCCGGGGCTTGAGGAACTGGTCATTGCACGACAACCGGTCATTGAGGCACCAATAACCATGTTTATGGCGGCGATTTCACTTTCAGCCTGTATGAATACACCATTATCCAACCTGGCCATGGCAGCGGCCATATATTCAGTCAATTCATTCTGAGGTGTTATAGGATAGCCGGCATAAAACCGGCACCCTGCAAGAACCGCTGCTTCACCAATCACATGGTTTCCGCTCATTAATACTTTTTCACTCACGAAAAACCTCTATTGCAATGTCAGGACATATCGTAGCACACATGGAACAGGCTATACACTTCCTGCCGTTCTTTTCATTTTCTTTGAACTCGACGGGATAATAACCCTGTTGATTCAATCTGTTGGAGATGAATATGACTTCTTTGGGGCAGACCGAGATGCAGAGATAACAGCCTTTACACAACTTCCTGTCAATGGTTATATGTCCCCTCTCCTTTTTTTCCGCCATGGACCTATCCGTTCGTAACAATACACATCAATTGAATGATATCCAGATATTTAGCTATTCCCCGACACGTCAGGCTTATGGCCTTGGCCGGATTAAAAATCCAAATCATTCCCGCAGCCAAAATCCTGGACTTTCCTTGACACTATACAAGAATAAGGGCTATGCGTAGGTCTCGGAATATCTGGAGGCTACATAGATGAGGTGTAATGATATGAGATATTTTAATTTTTTGTGTATTACGTCTAATTTTATTTAATCGATTTGTCAATTTATTTTGAAATAATTTATTTTTCTGCTATACTCAGCTCAATTTTTTTTATTAAGGAACAGTATCTTAAAACCGTATCCTTCCTTTGGGCTGTTCAGGGAAAAGCTCTACTCAAAAGTAGCAGTTTGATCCTGAAATGCCTCAAGGCCGATGAAAAGGGGTGAATGATGAATGATCCTCAATATACTGTTGAGGCACTGAGCGGGCTCAGAGACAGTGCTCTTATACTGGCTGTGGCAAATGAGTACCTTTGCGCGGATCAGTATTTAGTAAAGATAGGCAGTAATATTGATAAGGATATCCGGAAACTCAAAGAAGATATCTCATCTCTTAAAAAACAGTTTCCAGGTAAATTAGTGAATGAGGTAGATACCGATGAGATCCTGAAAAAGATCCGCTCTACTGCTCAGACTATGATGGAGCCTGGTAACGAGGTCAGAGAGAGCTGTGTCAAGGGAGAACTGGGCAGTGAATTGGAGTCTGATATAAAGACCATAGCCAATGCCGTCAATCTTATTAGGAATCAGGTTGAAGGCAGGATTGTGACCTATACCAGAAAAGATTCGGTATCCCATCTTGTTGGTGGGTTAACAGATGTCGGGAGGTCAATGAAAGATGCAGCCGTTTTAGGTCTGAAGATCCTTTTTTGCCTGATTCTGATCTCTATCCTGGGTTTTGCGTATCTGTATTTTACCATGGAGAAAGAGGGGGTTCTTTTAAAGGAGGTAGCCGGCAGTGAAATCAATATCCAATTACAGCAGGAGATCATTTCCCAATTGGACGATAAAAAAGAAAGGATATCCCTTGAGATAAAATCCATGGAGAACAAGGTTTTGAGCCGTGACGAAAAGATCATGTTAC
Organism: Deltaproteobacteria bacterium; assembly: GCA_019313825.1. Lineage (GTDB taxonomy): Bacteria > Desulfobacterota > DSM-4660 > Desulfatiglandales > HGW-15 > JAFDAM01. The sequence goes on along the minus strand of JAFDAM010000065.1, from coordinate 9,252 downwards.
TAGACAAGGATATGGATATTCACAAGATTAATGAAGATCGCCGCAAAGCAGAGATTGAAATAAGCACGCATGAGCAGAAGATAATGAGTAACCGAAAAAAGGTTGAAGATATACAATCAAAGTCCTTCCTAAAAAGACTTTTTAGACAATAATAGACTGTCAGCAGATCATATAACGCTTGAATTCATCTTTGTTCCGCTTTTTTGTCCTCAGTATCCTTTCTTTGCCTTTGGTCCTCAAGTTTACCTCTGTAATATCATCAGCCCCGGCGTCACTATAAGAGACGGTCATGATGGCTGCCAGTTCATCAGACCCGGGTAGATATTCGCCTATGGCCAGAACGGTCGGGCCCGGAACAGAGACCGGACTCAAGAGAATATCGCCCTCTGCCGATAAAGCGCGGATAGCCTGATTTTCAGTCTTATTCCTTCCAACAACAAGTTTTGTATTGGGCCCTATCCGGAAATGGCGTCCTACTCTCAGGAGCTCGATATCACGTATCTCAAATTGAGGATCTGAAAGGAACAGATCCTTCAAGCGCCTTGTGAACACCTTATCAGTCAATAGGCAACCACCGGCCGGGGAAGGATACTGTCCGATATTCAGTCGTTTTGCCAGTTCCATCTGGGGCTTTCGAGATCGGCCGGAAAAATCCATAAGCTCGTCTCTGTTAACCCATGCCTTTGCCTCGGGTATGGATAAAGGAAGAAACTTGGCAGAGAGGGGACGAAGGATAAGCCCTTCAAATCCACTTTCAGAGGCTATTATAGACAGGGCCTTCCTGTTCTGGGACATGGGCCTCTGGCCAAGTACCTCACCGGTTATGATAAAACTTGCATCCTCTTCTTCAATCATCTCGCCTGCTATACGGAACATCAGGGTATGGCAGTCTATGCATGGATTCATATTCTCTCCATACCCGTGTTTCGGTCTTTTTACTATCTCCAGATGCCTGTCGGTAATATCGATTACTTTTATGGGCAGGTTGATGCTCTTGGCAAATTTAAAGGCCTTTGTTGATGAGAAAAAAGGGGTTTCAAAAAAAAGGGCCTGGACATCAATGCCCTGGTCCCTTATAAGTTCTGAGGCCAGCAGGCTGTCAAGACCCCCTGAAAAGACAGACAGGGCTTTCATCTTATAATCCTGCTTCCGCAATCTCTTCCACGAGAGCCTTCTGCTTCTTGTTCAACCTCTTTGGTACGGATATATTAATAATGACATAGGTGTCCCCCCGTCCGCTGCCGTTCATGTGAGGCATTCCATAACCATTTAGCCTGAATTTGGCATTGCTCTGTGTCTTGGGAGGGATCTTTAATCTCAAAGTTTTTTCGTCAATTGTAGGGACCTCGATCTCTGTGCCTAGTACGGCCTCTGAAAACTTGATTTGTCTTGTAGTGATGAGATCATCCCCCTCTCTCTTGAAGACGGGATGTTCAAGGACCTTGATCTGGATGAAGAGGTCTCCTGGTGGACCTCCGTTCAGACCGGGGTTTCCTTTTTCCTTGAGCCTCAGTTTTTTCCCTGAAGAGATTCCGGCAGGAACTTTTACAGAGACCCGATCCTGCTGTGGACCTCCGGCCTGATAAGATATGACCTTCTCTGTGTTTTTGCACGCATCTTCAAGTGTTACGGAGAGTTCATAGATAAGATCCTGGCCTTTAATAGCCCGTGCTCTGCCACCGTAAGTACCAAAAGGGGAATCAAAGGGTGATCCGCCACCGTTGAAATGACTCTGTCCCGAACTCCCGAATATCTGACTGAAGATATTCTGTCCCCCTCCTCTGCCACGAAACCCAAACTCCTTGAAGACACTTCCAAAGTCAAAATCCCGGAAGATGTCCTCCTGTGTAAACCGGTTCTGAAAACCTTCCGAGCCGAACATGTCATACTGTTTTCTTTTTTCCTTATCACTCAGTACGGCATAGGCTTCGCTGATATCCTTGAATTTCGTTTCGGCTTTTTTATTGCCTTTGTTGTGATCAGGATGGTATTTCATGGCCAGTTTACGATAGGCCTTTTTGATCTCTTCAGGAGAGGCTGATTTTGCCACACCAAGGATCGTATAATAATTTTTTCCTGCCATATTATCCTCAGACTAGGTTTTTATAAAAAGGTTTTCGCGCCTGTAAAGAGATTACTTAGCCCCCGTATCATTTGGAAAGAGCTAAACAGTTAAAAAAATACATATCTACGGGAAAATATAATCATAATATATTTCAAGTCAATGCAAGATCACAGCCCTGATCCACCATCAAGGCATCATCTGTCCCGCTTCTAGTGAGATTGCTTAAGAACCGGCTATGCCCATTTTTTCAAGGCCATATGTATGGAAAAAGGCATAAGGTTTAAGGTATAAGGGAAAAGGGAAAATTGCATAGGGCATAGTGCATGGAGCATAGAGCAAAACATAAAGACGCTATGTGCAATGCACCTCGCTCTATAATCCTCTAATCCTTAATCCTGTATTCCTGATATATCATGCTATCAGCTATGAGCTATGAGCTAACCGCTCTACGTTGTTGTAAGTCGCCGTCCTGGTGATGGGAGACCTCACTTCCTGGCCGTAAGGCGGTAATCAAAGGCGGCTTTGATATTCAGTCTCTTCACTGCGATTGAACCTGGAAAAGGTGGGAACGGGGCGGCATTGCTGATCGCCCGGGTCACCTCCCTGTCAAGGATCTTATGACCCGATGCCCTGGTGATTCTTATCTGGGTCATGCTGCCATCCCTGGCAAGGGTGAAGAGCACACTGAGGTTCCCTTCGATAAGGTATGCCCTGGCCTCTGGAGGATATCTCCAGTGAAGCATTATCTCTTCCTTGATTAACCCGGCATAGGTAATATACCTTTTATCTTTGGTATCCAGGGAGATGGTATCCTGTCCGCCTTCGGGAATAGGTCGTTCCTTATCCTTGAGACGCTCGATATTGGTTTCAGGAATATCATCAGTGTTTATATCTTCGACTGGTGGCCTGATCAGCTCCACCCTGTATGTCCTGAGTTCCTCTATATGCCAATTTATCGGGATTATCTTTTGAAAGGACATTAATATGATTGCATGGAAAAAGAATGAGATGAACAGGGCGATCTTCATTATTCTTCCGGAACCAGAGACCAAAGGACTATTATTCAGGTTTTTGATTATTTGCAGGGCCATTTACCCACAGGTCCGTTTTCTTATCAAACCACCAATCAGTGCTGTCTGTTTGCAGTATCTCCTGCGCCATCTTTTTGCCACTTTCCGTAAGGAGCCTTTTTACTGCATAGTATAACCAGTCCTTTGCGTACTTGTTGCCCAGGTCTTGCTTTTCCTTTAATTCCAGAATCAGATCAAGCTGATCCGCGTCCCTTGAAATGCGTGCCTCCAGTGATTCTCCGGTATTGAACTCACGAGTAACGGAGATTATCTCATCACCAAAAGGGATATCCATGGCCAGATCTTTGACAGCACTCTCTTCGTCTACACTGACATATTTTTTATTAACATAGTTATGGTCTCCTGTTCTGGCTTCATGCAAGTCATGAAAGAGACACATAAGGGTGGTTTTACGTAGATCCGCTTCAGGTTCCTGAAGGGACAGTATATACCCTATAATGGCCGTGCGAAATGAGTGTTCGGCAACCGATTCCCTCCCGGACCCGAGGAACTGATACCCTGTCCTTGGGGTCTTTTTTAACATACCCACTTCAAATAAAAAATTTATTATATCTTTCATAACCTTTTTTGATAGGTGCAGTGCGTGAAAAAGTCAAGTAAGTTTTTATTCATGCTATAACTTGATTTATTTGATTTTAGTATTTATTATCTAAATATTAGTAACCGTGAAACTTATAACCTGAGTAGTTAATAATAAAGGGAAAATGGAGATCAATGGGACGGCTCCGCTGATGGTACACAGACATGGCAGAAAAGATGAAAATATATACATATCCGGATTCAGTATTAAGGGCCAAGGCAAAGCCTGTTGAAAATATTGATGAGGATATCCAGACGTTGATTGACAGTATGGCGGAAACCATGTATGCGGCACCGGGCATCGGTCTTGCCGCCAATCAGGTAGGGGAGGCAAAGCAGATCATTGTATATGATTTAACACCACAGGAAGAAGGCCGGAATCTGTCTGTATTGATCAATCCGGAGATCATCTCTGCAGAAGGGGAGATCGTTTACGAAGAGGCATGTCTGAGTGTCATTGATTTTTGTGCTGAAGTCACCAGAAACGCCAGGATCAAGGTGCGGGGTGTGGATAGAAATGGCGATCCTGTTGACATAGAGGCGGAAGATCTTTTGGCCATATGTCTGCAACACGAAATTGACCATCTGAGTGGCGCCCTCTTCATTGATCATATCAGTAGCCTGAAGAGGTCTTTTTATAAGAAAAAGCTGAAAAAAATGTTAAAGAAGTCAAAGCCCAGGACCGGAAAACTATGACAGGTGTTTCAAAGGATGCATTCCCTGCTGATCCAGGACTGATCTTCATGGGTACACCAGAATTTGCTATCCCCACCCTAAAGGGTCTTGTCAATAATGGACATAAGGTGCTGGCGGTTGTTACGCAACCGGACCGGCCGAAGGGCAGGGGTAGAAAGATGACGGCCTCACCTGTGAAAAAATTTGCCGTTGAACACAATATTGAGACATTGCAGCCGGAAAGTGTATCGGACGATGGCTTCTGCAACCTGATCAAGAAAAAGGCGCCGGATCTTATCATCGTTATTGCCTTTGGTCAGATCCTTAAAAAAGATCTCCTCGCAATACCTAAATGGGGAGTAATCAATATACATGCCTCACTTTTACCCAAGTATCGCGGAGCTGCTCCTATCCAGAGGGCTATTTTAAATAATGAATCCAAGACAGGCCTGACGGTCATGCGCATGGATGAAGGGCTGGATACCGGTTCGATACTCTATCAGGAGGAAGTACCTATTCACAGGGATGAGACAGCCGGTCAGCTGCATGACAGGCTCGCCCGGATCGCTGGTGATCTGATGATCAGATCCCTGAGCCGGATGGCCGAAGAACCCATTGAGGAGAGGCCACAGGACCATTCTCGCGCGACATACGCTCCTAAGATCGAGAGGAGTATCTCTTTAATCGATTGGCAACAAGACGCTGAAAAGATATCCGCCCTTGTTCGGGCCCTTGATCCAAGGCCGGGTGCCTATACAATAATACAGGGTAAAGAGATAAAACTATTCTCTACGGGGGTCCTGGATGAAGATCACCTTGACGTGATTCCGGGAAGAGTTGTAAAAGACAGTGATGAAGGCCTAATTGTGGAGACGGGCAAGGGGTTGATTAAGATCAGGGAGATGCAGTATCCTGGAAAGAAAAGACTATCTTCCAATGATTTTTTACGGGGATTTTCCTTGCCTGAAGGGACAATCCTGGGGAAATAACATATCAGGGATAAAGTGTCCAATACGACGTTATCGATGAAAATTAATGTTAAAGATCTGAATAACAACCAGCAACCGGAAAAGTGGACCTTTATCCTATTACTGCTCCTTACCTGTGTGGTACTGGTGGGCGCGGCAATATTTCTCTGGTTGGTCCCCTATATCGGTTTCAGCAATATCCACCCACAGCTCCCCCTTATCATGGCGATCGGTTTTGCCTTGATTGTCCTGTTCTTAATCGGCGGAGCCATGACCCTTGTTTTTACCATTCTAAGGGGGAAAAATCTCTTTTTTAACCGTCGTATCCGCGGTGTGGTCATACGTTTCCTCTTTCCCTTGTTGATACTGTTAGGCAAATGCGTTGGAATGGGAAAAGACCAGGTAAAAAGATCTTTCATCGCCATCAATAACCAGCTGGTTCTGGCTGAAAACAGGCACGTGAAACCTGAGAAACTTCTTATCCTGCTTCCCCACTGCCTTCAGAATCATGAGTGCGCCGTAAGAATCACCGGAGATGTGGAGAACTGCGAGGCATGCGGCAAGTGCAAGATAAAAGATCTGGTAGGGCTTTCTGCAAAATACCATGTCCCCATCTCCGTTGCCACAGGCGGAACCCTGGCCAGGAGGATTGTGGTTGAAAAGAGACCGGATATCATTATCGGTGTGGCATGCGAACGGGACCTGACGAGCGGGATACAGGACAGCTATCCTATCCCTGTTTTCGGGATATTAAATAAGAGGCCCTTCGGCCCGTGTTATGATACTGATGTTGATCTAGAACTTGTCGAAAGGGGGATGATCACTTTTCTGGGAAATGAAAGCGGAGAGACCAAGAGACCTTGCCCTGAGGATATTGAACGGGCTGGAGCATAGGCCCAACCTTTCAGTGAACTACCTGGATGATCAATTCCAACGTAATCCTATCCTCGATGATAGAGACCGGGCCTTTATCAGTAACCTTGTACAGGGCGTATTACGCTATCGACTCAGGCTTGACTGGGTGATAGATCTGCATGCGGATATCCCTTTAAGTAAGATAGCCCCCATTATCTTGAATATCCTCCGGCTTGCCCTTTACCAGATCTTTTTTCTGGACAGGGTCCCTGAATCCGCCGCTGTTAACGAGGCGGTTAATCAGACCAAGGCGAACCGCAGGACCCGTCATGTTGCCTCCTTTGTGAACGGAATACTCAGAACCATATGCAGGCAGAAGGGTGATATCACGTTCCCGGATCGAGACAAGGAGGCTGCCTATTATCTGGCTGTCTACTATTCCTATCCTGAGTGGCTTGTAAATAAGTGGATAAAGGAACTGGGGATAGCGATTACTGAGGAGATGCTTTCCGCCCAGAATCGTATTCCGGCTCTGAATATCAGGACAAATACCATAAAGATCAGCCGAACCGGGTTGATAAATCGTCTTGCAGAGGAAGGGATCACAGGAAAGCCGACCCCTTATTCACCCGAAGGAATCGTGCTTGAAGGGCTTAAGGGCAGGGTAGATCGATTGTCCACTTTCAGGGAAGGAATGTTTCAGGTTCAAGATCAGGCTGCACAGATTACGTCCCACCTCCTTGCACCTCAATCGGGCGATGCCGTGCTTGACATATGTGCTGGTCTTGGAGGCAAGTCAACACATATGGCCGAATTGATGGGAGGTAATGGATCGGTTCTCGCCCTTGACATCGACCTCAGGAGACTGATAAATCTTGGGCAGAATTCACAGAGACTCGGTATTGCGGATATCCCATCTCTTGTGGCTGATGCCTCGAGCAATTTGTCATCCATGTTCCGCAGTAGATTTGATAGGATCATGGTTGATGCGCCATGTTCCGGTTTGGGAGTGATCTCCCGGCATCCGGATGGTAAGTGGAACAGGGATGAGAGAGACATAATACGATTGGCCCATTTGCAGAAAACCCTCTTAAAGGAGGCTTCCTCTGTTTTAAAGAGGGGAGGCTGGATGCTATATGTGACATGCACCATCTCAAGAGAAGAGAATGAAGAAGTTGTTGAGGCGTTCCTGGAAAGTGACAGTGATATCGTTCTTGAAGATCTAAAAGAACATGTGCCTAAGTGGGGCCCGGATCTTATTAACGATCAGTGTTTCTTTAAAACTTTCCCCCATATCCACCATATGGACGGCTTTTTTGCGGCCCTTTTTTCAAAGAGATAAAGCGTTTCGAATATTTAAACAGATCAAGATCAAGGAGGAAGACATGGGAAAGATATCGCCATCCATTCTATCAGCGGATTTTACAAGGCTTGGAGAAGAGGTCAAAGAGGTTGAGGAGGCGGGTGCGGATTATATCCATATTGACGTTATGGACGGAGATTTTGTTCCCAACATCACTATCGGCCCGATGATAGTTGAGGCGGTCCGACGCGTCACAAAATTACCCCTTGATGTCCACCTGATGATATCAAATCCCGATCAGTTCATAGATGATTTTGCCAAGGCGGGAGCCGATATAATTGCTATTCATGCAGAGGCATCGAACCATCTGCATAGATCTATTCAACTCATAAGGAAGACTAATGCAAGGCCCGCTGTTGTTTTGAATCCTGCCAGTCCCTTGCAGATGATAGAGTACATCCTTGATGACGTGGATATGGTTCTTCTGATGACAGTAAACCCCGGTTTCGGGGGTCAGGAGTTTATCCCCGGGGTGGTACCCAAGATTGCGCGATTAAGGGAGATGGTGGAGAAGAGGGGATTGGACATAGAGATAGAGGTAGACGGCGGTATTGGTCCTGAGACTATTAATACGGTCTCATCGGCAGGGGCGGATGTCTTTGTGGCAGGTTCCGCCATCTTCCACAGCGAGAATTACGCTCAGACCATTAGTAAAATGCGGGAAAGGATGGTTAGCTCATCTAAAAAGGTTTGAGTGGCGTAATATGTCAATGAAAAGGCTTTGACTGATAGGTTATGGCATGCTATATTTTTAGACCAAAAGCCGAAAGATAATAGCAAGATGTATTACGCGGTAGCGGAATCCCGGAGGGATGGCCGAGTGGTTGAAGGCGGCGGTCTTGAAAACCGTTGTCCCGAGAGGGACCGTGGGTTCGAATCCTACTCCCTCCGCCAAATAAAAATTAACTTCATTAATTTTCACAATTGGCTGGTGGCAATTAGCATTTAGCTGGAAGGTTTTGCCCTTGGGCCTGATAGCTTATGAAATTTAGGTTTAAAAAATTCAGGGTTTATCAGGATGCTAAAGTTTATTGTAAATTATCCCGTGATATTATTAATAAATATATTAAAAAACGGGATAAGAGCCTAACAAATCAAATAGAGAGGGCTCTAAGCTCTATTGTGCTTAATATTGCTGAGGGATCAGCTGATAATTCTGATGTCGAGTTTGCAAGGTTTTTAGGTATCTCAATGAGGTCTGTGTATGAATCTGTCGCAGGCTTTGATTTGGCAGCCCTTTATGAGTATATTGATGAAGATTTAAACAATGATATTGAAGATAAGGCGCACCATTTGGTAAAGCAACTTTCTTCATTTCGCAACAAACTTAAGGAATAAGGCATATAAGCCAAAAACTAATAGCTATATGTATTACGCGGTAGCGGAATCCCGGAGAGATGGCCGAGTTGGCTGAAGGCGCTCGCCTGCTAAGCGAGTATAGGGTTTAAAGCTCTATCGAGGGTTCGAATCCCTCTCTCTCCGCCATTTCAATAACTTAGCAAACATCTGACCTTCCTATTTTACCCTCTTTAACTCACCTTGAGCGTTAGCGCGCCAAGCGAAGCTTGGTGCATCTTGCAGGGTGCAAGTCCCTGTCGGGTAAGGGTTAGCCGCCCACCCGTATCGAGTGTTGCGCCTGTGGCGGAGTTCCGGGTG
>JAFDAM010000130.1 GCA_019313825.1 Deltaproteobacteria bacterium | reverse complement strand
GCCTTTACCAACCTTGCTTTCTACCCATATCTTCCCCCCATGTGCCTCGACCAGCCCTTTAACAATGGAGAGCCCTAATCCGGTCCCTTGTATTCCTCTGGTCAGCGCTTTCTCAACCTGATAAAACCTGTCAAATACCTTTTCTGTGTTATCAGGGCCGATGCCCATGCCGGTGTCTGTCACGGAAATTTCCATGAAATCTCCGTCCGACCTCCGACCTCCGACCTCTGACCTCTGAACTAATCTTGCTGAAACACAAACCCGCCCGCCCTCAAAAGTAAACTTGATGGCATTATCAATCAGGTTAATAAATATCTGCTCCAGTTTATCCGGATCTCCATAAGCCTGTGGCAGATCAGATGGTATCTCCTTACGGATGGAAATAGACTTTTCCCCGGCTCCGGGCGTTAAAGAAGTTATTGCCATATCAAGGGGAACGCACAAGTCTAAGGGTTTTAACTCAATCTTTATTCTTCCTGACTCTATCTTAGAAATATCCAGGAGATCACTGATAATGCCTGACAATCTGTTGATGTTTCTATCGGCCATGGAGAGAAATCTCATCTGATTCTCATTTATGTCCCCTGCCTTTTCCCCCAGGATTATATCAACGGCATTTTTTATGGAGGTAAGAGGCGTTCTCAGCTCATGGCCGACTATAGAGATAAACTCCGACTTCATGCGATCAATTTCCTTCTCTCTCGAAATATCACGTAGAGCTACTACTGTCCCCAGAACCTCGTCTTCGCTTCCCAGAACGGAGGAGACTTGTGCTTGATAAGGGACATGGTAGATAGAAATTTCATTTTTTACGGAAGCTTTTCCTTCCTTTCTTAACAACTCAGCGGGATCATATCCAAACAGCTTGCTAATCCCTTCAAAATCTACGTCACAGTCTTGAGAACTGTCAAGCTGTAAGGCTTTCTTTGCCGCAGGGTTGATAACCGCCACTTTTTTATCTTTATCTATCATTATCACCCCATCGGCCATACTCTCCACCGATGCATGGATCTTGGTCTTTTCTGATGCCAACAGGGCCTGTAATCGCCCTATGGCCACTGAGGCCTGGTTGGCAATGGTATATAGAACCCGGATATGGTCTTGGGTAAAAGCGTTTTCTTTTAAGGAAGAGATGTTGATCATCCCAATAGGCTTACTTTTCACTATCATGGGTATGTTAAAGAAGGATCTTATCTCACCCTGGAGATGCTCCGTATCAGATGGTGCGAGAGCATCTACCTCGATGTTTAACTTCCCCTCATCAAGTTCTATGCCGCTAATCTCAGTGAATGCATTAATTAACGATCGCTTAATTTTCTCTATAATCTTGCCATTGAAACTTTTGGGGAGTTTGATCCTCACATTGCCGGCATTGCCTTTAAGAAGGAAGGATCCACAAATGTCATACTTAACCACATTATGAAGAGAGGCTGTAATAAGGTTGAAGAGTTGTTTGTAATCCAGGGTATAGCCGATCTGCTGGGAGAGGTCATGGAGGACGGAGAGCTCAAATGTCCTCTGCTTCACCTTTTCCTCTAGAGTTTTAGAATATTCTTCAATCTTCTTTCTGGCCCAGAGCAATTCCTTTACTATTTCCTGAATGGTTATCAGGCCTACTAATTTCTTGCCGTCCAAAACAGGAATGGTATCTAAGTTCTTACACTTCATAAGCTTTAGGGCTTCATCCAAACTGGAATCTACCTGGATAGCAACAATTCCCTTTGCCATGGCATCACATACTAACCGATTACTGCTATGCTCAAAAACCTGATCCAGACTAACCATTCCGATCAATTCGTTATCCTTGACCGCTGGGATGGTGGTAAGCCTATTTTTCCGCATCAGACCCTTTACGTCTCTAAGGGCTGCCATAGGCCCAATTTGCACATTTCTCTTAAGCGATATTTCCCGTAGCGGCCTCATGGTTACGCCTCTATGGAGATCTTTTTTGACGATAGGATTGTGATATCCAGCTTGATCTTAAACAAACTATCCGGCTGCATATACCCTTCAACTTCATCCAGGATCGTTTGTATAAGTTTTTGCCCGGGAATCATTTTAAGAAGTGATTTTCTTGCCAGAATCGCCTCTATATCCTTATGGTTGACGTTAACAAGTTCATATCCATCCGGAGATAATGCATTCATGCAGGTAAGAGCCCCACAGGGACCCACCTGGGATTTTTTTCCGATCACCAGGACATCCCTTATGGGAGGAATCTCGAAGTTAGAAACTTCAAAATTTAAGTTATAAATTCTCTTAGCGTCCGGCATCT
>JAFDAM010000129.1 GCA_019313825.1 Deltaproteobacteria bacterium | reverse complement strand
TTCTTTGATTAAAATTAAATTGCTTGAATGAGTAATATATGACTCATCATCATCAGTTACTTGAATCCAAGCCCACTCACCAGCCTCCAATGCAGCAGGAACAGTACTTGAAAGTCTTTGAACAGTTAAAGAGTATTGCCCTGTCAAATCATCTACAATAGATAATACAGCGACATCGGGACCATTAGTAGAAATTACTTCCCAATCTGGGGCAGTTAAGCCCTCTAAGAAAGAACCATCAGTCCTTAAATTAATTTGAACAACAGCAACAGATTCAGTATAAATAGTTTTGTAAAACATACTTAAACCAATTGGTCTGTAATCGGTAAGTTGTCTAAATGTATAAGTCGGATTTACAACAACCATGTTTTCAAATTCAGAAATTTCATCGAACATTATATAAACAGGATAACTTTTCTGTCTATCTTCAGCTAAAGGTAAGTTCTGTCTTGTGTAAACAGTACCTCTTAATCCAGCGGTTACCAACTGATCGTTTCTTGTTCCGGCTTGCGCCCCACCTTTAAGATGTAGAACAAAATCAAAAGATTGGCCATTCATAACCTGAACGGTTTTATAATCGCAAATTGAACCGTCAATATAACCAATCATTGAAGGCAAAGGATTATCAACTACTTCACCAAAGCCTAGATTTGATTTTTCAATCGCTAAATCATCGGTTGTATTATCATATCCTCGCTTTGTAGATATTGGGAACGCAAGCATTCCCGCAACTCCTGCGATAAGGGTTCTCCATGTTGCCAAATCGACAAATGTGAGATCGGTAAAGGTGTTTCCTATTTTTATGGCAGAAACACCCTGAATTTTTTCCAATAAGCTATTAAAGCTGCCATATCCTGCAAAAGCTATTGGTTTAGGTGCACAATTCATAATTTTTTTTTAAGTTTTAAGTTTTAAGTTTTAAGTTTTACAATTAACTTTTTTATTTGTTTTTAGAACCAACAAATCATATATTTCTAATTCTATAGCATCAATTGGGTCATTCAATATATTTTTTTTGTTCCCCATTGCCTGTTCTGTACCCCAAAATAATTTATCATATTTAGAATGTTCCAAGAATTCTGTCCCTAGATCATCGCTATTTTCGATTTCATTTTTCAAGGATGCATATAATGGGTATAAAATTGGAATCAGGACGTTTTCATCCCTCTGATCAGAAGTATAATTTTTATCTGTAAATGCTAATATTACAATATTAAGATTAGGTAAAGTACAATAATATCCGTCATTTTTAATTACCTCTTTAAAACCTTGCTTTAGATAAATTAATGGGTATTTCTTCCAGGCGTATGGCGGGTGAAGTTTATCCTTCATTAAGAGCTTATTCACCATTTCAACAGGATGTCCATGATCGTAATAGGGAGACCTTGATTTCCATATTGCGCCTACTATCCCAATTTTCTTAACTGAAAATTCAGAATCGGATACATTTGATACAGCAACATCAACTTCATCAATAACTATTACTTCATTCTCTGATAATGAATTGCTACTTTGTATAACAGTAACGCCATTAACTTCAACTTTGGAATCAATAATTCCTGTTTCACGCATGGTGTCTACAATATCAGCAAAGATATTCTTAACTATTATGCTAGTAATCAAAGACATTTACAGAATTTTTAGGTTCAAATTCCCAATTTTCATAAGTTTCAATATTTGCGAGCAAAAAATTATAAGCTGTTGGCAAATCATTATAGTGAATGTAATGAGCTTCATTCAGTTTGTTAAAACCATAAGGGGTGATTCCATATAATTCTCTCATTCTTAACCAAGCATTCACCATTTTATCGGTTGAATTTGCTCTTAATGAGTTTTCACCATTAGGTATAACTTCTCCAATCTCAGCTGAAATTGTTGCTTCTTGTTCCTTTAACTTATAATAAGTATAATCGGAAAGTAAAGACAACTTTATGGTATTGGTCAAGCCGTTCCATTTTCTAATTAGTGTTTTACCATTAAATTCAAATTCAAATTCCTTTCCTTCAATAAAATCTACCCATCTTTGATCAGTTTGATTTTCTACAAAATCTTTGTAAAGTTCATACCCAATCAAATCTGTTAAGATTTCTTTTTCATAAACACTAATATCTACATTTAAACTACTTATTTTATCAGTTGAGTTTAAATTAGGAATCTTTATTTCTCCGTAGAAATATGTGTAATCTGTCAAATTTGCCATTTAACTTAAAGTTTTATTTTTTTCATTCTTGGCAATTTCGGAATCACCACCCTACCACCCTTTAACTTGCCAGTTTTAT
>JAFDAM010000128.1 GCA_019313825.1 Deltaproteobacteria bacterium | reverse complement strand
AATGATCTCTTTTTCCAGTTCCGGGCCTTGGCCCCCGACCTCCTTGAAACCACCTGAGACCACAATTGCGTGCTTGATCCCTTTTTCCCCGCATTCTTCGAGGGTACGGGGCACAATCCTCGTGGGCAGCACCATTACTGCCAGATCAGGCACTTCGGGCAAATCCAGGACGCTTCTGTAGGCATTGAGGCCCTGCACCCGTTCTTCCTTGGGATGGACCGGATATATCCCTCCTTCAAAACCGAGGGCCAGAAGGGACATTAGCTGGCTTGTTCCCATGGCGGTCATATTATTGGAGGCCCCAAAAAAAGCGATGCTTTTCGGGTTGACAATGGTGTATAATGGGCTGTCATTAATTGATTTCAGCATTTTTGTCTCTAAATAATCTTATTTCCTATTTGCTAGGGTGGGCAGAGCCCACCGGAATGTTACCGCGAGCAGATAAAGTATCTTGGTTTGGGGAAGGACGTTCGCATGCGAACGTTTGATAGCAAACGATTATGACAGAGTCAATGGTAAAAGCCGATAATTGACTTTATCTGGCTTTTCGCCCATAATTCTCTCCGAGGCGTAGTCTCTCCGAGCCGGAGGCCAACATTCCAATTTCGATGGAGATGATTTTGGTCAAGGTCACCCAAAAACAACGCTTTATGAAAATCCTTCTGGGAGAAGGCTCCGACCGGTTTCCATTTTATGACCTTGAACCGGATGAAGATACTATCAGTCGATGGCATGGGGAAGGGTTTCCCAAAGGTACTCCCTTTTCGGAATACTTCAATCTGGAGACGCACCACTCCATCGGACTAATGCTACGCAGTTCCCCCTTTTTCCAGATGGCGCCCGATCTTCTAAATGATCCGACTTCTTTCAACAGGCATTACAATCCCGACGACCCCGCCCGTTATGCCAGGGAGTTTGTTAAACACAGCAAACTACTTGAACAGGAAGGCCGCGTAGTTTACGTGGATGCCTCGGGAGGCGGTCTCTTGCAGATGCTGGGTGTAGGAGACTGGGAATCTTTAGTATCTGCCTGCTTTGCACTCGTAAAACGTGCGGAATTTGTTGAAGACCTGGTTAACAGGACAACGGATTTCTATTGTGTTTGTCTGGAACGAGTGCTTTCAAAGGTATCGGTTGATTACGCTTCTTTTTATGAACCCATTGCATCGAACACTGGCCCGGTTATATCCCCCGCCATGTTTGTGCGCTTCGCAATACCCGGCTATAAAAAAGTCATAGGTCTGCTGGAAAAGTTCCATATCCCCCTTCGTATTCTTTGCACTACCGGGGGCGACCTGACTCCACTCCTGCCGTCTCTGGTTGATGCCGGCATCAACTGTCTCTGGATAAGCAACATCATGAGTGCAGGTATGGAATACGACAAGCTTCGTAGTACATTCGGTACTGATGTGGCGCTTATCGGGGGAATTGATTCGACCGCACTGAGCGGGGATGAGGCGGCCATAAGGAGTGCTGTTGAGAAAACGGTGCCTTCATTGCTTGAAAGCGGCCATTACCTGCCCTGCCTGGACGACAGGCCGCGCAGCAATATTCCATTCTCCAATTACCGATTTTTCCGCCAGATTCTTGAGGAGACTGCTCTCAAGGGATGATTGCCGGGGGAGTCTGTTAACGGGGATTAGATAGCAGGGCCATAAAACCCCAAAAGTTTCAAGTATCCCAGCACTATTGGAAAGTTCACGGAGAGATGGTGAGATATCAAATATGGGGTGACCTATTGTTGAATCTGAGGAAGATGATTTTAGGAGCGAATTTCACAGAAATCGTAATCGCAAAGGATTTAAGGATACCAAATGGAAACGTAACTATTCTGGGGTGGTCTGGACGAAAGTATTGGATAATGATACTTAAATTTCGATGCATTTGAAGTTTGATTAAAACGATTTGGGCACCGGCGCGATATATCGAGCATCCGATGTACTAAAATGCTATGCGGTCATGTTATCGCCTTCAGCCCTTTCTTGATCAAAGGCGTCAAAATCTTTTTGAAAATGATAAGATTTTCAACATGCCAGGCTTTGATTTGGATTAGTTCTTCTTCGTTGGATTGAATTGACCCGTCTCTATATACCGCAATCCGTGAAGCCCTTTTATCATCGAGCCGTTCCCATTCAAGTTCTTTACCCAATTTGGAATGGATTCCTTCTCTTTGATCGTATAGCCAATCAAATAGTGCCTTGTTTTTTTCACCTTCACCAACGTCTATATAAAGCTCCGTGCGTGCCTTGCCCCCTTGTACAAAAACAGCGCCAAAAAGGATGCCTGAGACGC
>JAFDAM010000127.1 GCA_019313825.1 Deltaproteobacteria bacterium | reverse complement strand
TCGCCATAACAGGGGGGATCGGTACCGGCAAGACCACTCTCTGCCGGGCACTCCTGGACCATATAGATGAAAACACAAAGAGCGCCCTGATATTCAGCTCCTTTATCTCTGATAAGGAGATCTTAGAGACAATTAACCATGAATTCGGTATTGAAATGGAGTCTGGGGCAGAGACAAAAAAGGAATATATCGATGCGCTCAACCAGTTCCTCTTAGATAACTTCAGCAAAGGCGGTAATGCGCTTCTCCTTATTGACGAAGCGCAGAACCTCTCTCATGCCGTGTTAGAGCAGATACGGATGCTTTCAAATTTGGAGACAGAAAAGGATAAGTTAATCCAGATTGTGCTCGTTGGCCAGTCAGAGCTGAAAGGGGTCTTGGCATCCCCATCGTTAAGGCAGTTGAATGAGCGGATTACCGTGCGTTACGACCTCAAACCCCTGGACCCTGCTGATTTGAGGGGATATGTGGACCATCGTCTTTTGGTGGCAGGAGGAACCGGAAATCCTAATTTCACAAACAGGGCCTTCAAAAAAATCTATGCGTACACCCGCGGGAACCCGAGGAGGATCAATGCGGTCTGCGACAGGGCGCTCCTTATCGCATACACCGGTGAAAAGCAGACCATAACGAGCGCAATGATCAAAGATGCCATCATGGACCTGAGAGGGGGCGCAGGGTCTGGGCAGACGTTGGAAGGGCGGTCAAGGAGTGTAACACCGGTTACGATTACGCTGCTCATATTGCTGTTGATTACGGCGGCCCTTGCCGGATGGAATCTCAGAAGTCATATCTTAGAGGTATTTTTTAAAACAGAGATATCTTCGCCACCTCAGGCAGAAAAGAGCCCCGCAATTGATAGACAGCGCGAAAAGGGCCCGGAAGATCTTTTCTTAGATGAAAGATCAAGCCTCGCAGGACTTTTCGATCTTTTCCGGGCCAAAATTAGGCTCCAGCCCGGGGGGGAGGGACAGGAGAGTCTTAATACAGATAGTTTCGATTTTGGGTTGGTCTCTTTCAGTGTGGCGCCGGAATACTTTACACTGTTTAAGAAGCCTTTTCGTGTGACGCTCTCCGGGCCTCTACCTCTATCCGTGCCTCAACCATGCTATCTTTTGATATGTGAAGTTACCTACAATAGCGTCATTGCTTTAGACGGTGAAGGAAACCGGCGGCCTGTAAGTAGAGATTTTATTTTAGCACACTGGGGCGGAAAGGTTTCATCGGTTTATCCCTACGGAGAGAGAGACACATGCTTGAGCAGAGGGATGAACTCCCCTGAGGTGTTAGAGGTTCAGAGGGTGTTAGACAGAATAGGATACCCGGTTGAACCGAACGGTGTCTTTGACGAACAAACCTTCAAGGAAGTGGTAAGATTCCAAAGGGACTTCGGCCTTAATGAAGACGGAATCGTCGGTCGAAGAACCATGGCCCTGCTCTTTCAGATGACGGAGTGATTGGGAAACTTGAAACTTGAAACTGGATACTGGATGGACGATGCAAGATGCGGGCCTTTGGATTGATGATTGTTGATTGTCGATTGTTGATTGAAAAGCATAAAAAATTTCCCCATTGTTTTTCTTTGCGTCTTTGCGTCTTTGCGTCTTTGCGAGAGGCCTTTTTGGTTTCGTTTGAATAATCTGTGTAATCTGCGGATGGGATTGAGGAATTGAGCTATATCCATCAGGCCTTGAAGAAGGCCCAGATAGAGAGGGATGACCGTTACGGAAAATATGGCGGCATAATATCGTCCCGTTCAAGACAATCAGGCCGTGCCAAAAAATCGATCCTGTTGATTGTTGTATCGTTTTTAATCCTTTTTCTTGCTTTTGTGGCCTATTCGTGGTTGGATTTCAATGGTCCTCAGGTGGAGACAAATGTTATACCTAAACAGAGGGAACCGGTTCAGCTCCCGGTATATGAAAAGACCGCGGATGCAATGGAGCTCTATCAACTCGGGAAGGACCACCATAAGAACGGTCGCCTGAACAAGGCAAGAATGTGGTATCAAAAGGCGCTCATGGCCGATCCCGGCTGCGTCGTTGCATTGAACAACCTTGGTGTGCTCCTTATTAAGGATAGGAATTACCCTGCTGCCCGGAGCAGATTTGATAAAGCGATTCGTTTGAAGCCGGGATACGTGGATCCCTATTACAATCTCGCCTGTCTTTTTGCCCTGACGGACCAGCCGGAACAGGCCCTCAGATATCTCAAGAGGGCGGTTTCCATAGACCCGCAGGTCAAGAAATGGGCGAAAAAAGATACGGATCTCGGGAATTTACATAATTTGGCAGGGTTTGAAAATATTGTTGACTGATGATTGATGATTG
>JAFDAM010000126.1 GCA_019313825.1 Deltaproteobacteria bacterium | reverse complement strand
TCTGGAGTCTGTGAGAAAGAATCGTTTCAAGTCAATTGACGAGAAGATTTCGAAGAAGAACTACTCATCAATGAGCATTTTCAGGATGTCGAAGAAAACGATTTCACGATACAACATGGCCTTGTTATGCCTGCCGTTGGTTACTGGCAATGGAAAATCGAGCAGAGTAAACAGGGTAAAGGGAAATGATTTGGCTTTTCTCTGTGGATACAACTATAGAGATGCGGCACTTGACAAATATCTGCGAGAGCTGAAATACCTTAAGATTTCCGAGAAGCTGATTATTGAAACAGCAAGATTCTGGATGGACTTCTGGCGGTATAGAAACCAAAAGGATACAGCTTTTGTGTGCTATTACATTGATGGCAACACCAAGGCTTTGTGGTCACAGGATAGATGCTACAAAGGTAAAGTGACAATGCTGGGTCGCGTCATGAATTGCCTTGAGAATGTATTCATTCATGATGGAAAGGGACATCCGCTGTATTTCCAGACATTTCATGGTCATGCTGATCTTGGAGAGCATGCATTAGGCATGATCACGGAATTGACAAGGCATTTTTCTGATGATTCTGCTCAAGTCTGTGTTAACCGCGTGTTGGTAATAGATGGTGGAGGGAACAGCGTAAAAACGATGAGAGCCTTCAGCGGCAAGGATGATGAATACTTCATTACAATTCTCGACAACAACCAAGTGAAGGAAAGGAAGTTTAAGCACAAAAAAAGAAAGAAGCGTTACAAGTTTGGCTCTGCAACCCTAATTGACTGCCGGATTGAGCTATTGGATTCAACAGAGACAGGATATATCTACGAGGCACGTGCGGTGATTGTGAAGTGGGACAATTGTAGAGAGTCAGTCTTGGCGACAAACATATCTGCCGAATTGCTGGACGCAAGCGAGATTACAAAGAGATACTTTGATAGATGGCCGAACCAGGAGAAACAATTTCGGGATGCCAAAGGTCCGCTAAACATTCACCGCATTGTCGGCTACGGAAAAAAGCTTGAAGATTATGATAGCATGAAAGAGAAGCACTCAAAGGTAAAACACACGGTCGAACAGCTAAAAGCAAAACTGAGAGATCCGCTATCGGAAATAGAACAAGTAGAGAAAGAGCTTGTTAAACTCTATCGGAAAGAAAGAAAGTTACGTGAGAAATCAACAATAAACTTTGGCAAGAGGGTTCTGAGTAAACCGGATTCAACAGAACTGAAAGAAACTGAGCGTAAAATAGCAAAGAACCTACGCAGGCAGAAAGCAATTGAAAAAAAGTACAAAGAAGATTTCGCAAAGCTAAAAAAGAACATGAAGGAAGAGGGACGGATTAGATTCAAGGACAAGATATACAGAATAGATACGGAGCTTGATCAAATCATGACCTGCTTTAAACTGTCATTTGCAAATCTGTGCAGCTTCTTTTTGACGGAGTGTATGAATCATGAAAGATATGAACTGGTAACCTTATTCGAATCAATTTTTCAGCTTGGCGGAAATGCAAAAATTACAGACCGACAAAAAACTATAGCGTTGCAGAGAAACCCGAAGGAGCCAAATGGCATGAAGAAACTCGAAGCCGGTATCAAGAAACTTAATGAAATGAGGATACAAAACGCCGAAGGCCGTCTACTGCAATTTTCTATTTAGTCTAATATGTTCTGGTCGATTCGTTGTAATAGCCGAAACTCATGTAATAGCCCCTGCCTGCGTGTGGACATGCACAGGCAGGCATTTTTCCATTTCCCCAGAACCCATTATTTTTACCCCGCCTGTCGAAGATGCCGCCGCGCGGTGCCCAGTTTACCCCGTAGCTTCGGGAAATGGTACTGGGGTAAAAATTTCACGGGGTAAACAGTCATTCCAGTTCCACAGATCCCATGTCCTTAATCCCCAGCCCCCAGTACGATCTTCCGGACCTACCCCGGTTAAATGGTCCTACTGAATTTAACAGGGCACCGCGCGGCGGCATCTTCGACAGGCGGGGCAGGCATGCTTTTCTGCTACCTGAGAGACAGTGAAGCCTCTGGATAAATCTGGATTTGTCGAATTTGCCAATACTGCCATTTTCGACAAATGGTAATGGAGCGATGTCCGAACCAGGCCCAATCTCTGAGCGGTCCTCTGTCCTGTGTGCCCGGTTTTTGAATTTCAAAGCGCGTAATGGGGGACGTTGCCACTATTCCACTATTCTGTACTCGTAATGGGGGACATCCTTCTGACTTTACTGAAAAGCTTATCTGTCGTGCTCCATTTGTGGCATTCGTGGCTAACTACTGTTTCAGGATTATCACATACCTGCTTGTCACTCCAAGTATTCTCTTCTTCTGCATTGCGGAGAC
>JAFDAM010000125.1 GCA_019313825.1 Deltaproteobacteria bacterium | reverse complement strand
GTGGGGCCTGATTTGAGCAAGGTGCAGGCCGACAATGAATTTTTACTTTTGCGTTTTTGTTGAACTTTTTTTCAATCTTTTCAAAAAAATTCTGGCTTATGTCGAATATGCAGAATAAGAGGGATTTGCGCTGTACCCATTTTTAATACTTAAACCAGCCACGGCCCGTTTTACGTCCCAGGTGGTTGGCGTGCACTTTTTGCTTTAAAATGGGTCTTGGCCTGAATCGTTCGCCATAGGCCTCACACATGATCTGCTGCACTTTAAGGCTCAAAGAATTGTCTGTCAGATCCATGAGGGTAAAGGGACCGATGGGGTGACCCAATCCCAGTTTGCAAGCCGTGTCTATATCTTCCGGTGTGGCAACTCCTTCCTCCACCAATCGATTAGCCTCGATCAACAGCACATGAAGTAATCGGTTAACAGCAAAGCCTGGCACATCTTTGACCCGAATAGGGGTTTTGCCAATCTGGCGGCAGCAATCCATCATAAAGGTGACAGTCTCCTCTTTGGTTTCCACTCCGGGGATGACCTCTACGAGCTTCATGATAGAGGCTGGTGAGAAAAAATGTGCCCCTATAAAGCGACCAATTCGCTCCCCTCTCACAGAGGTGGCTATCAAAGTGATTGGGATACTGGAAGTGTTCGTTGCAAGAATACAATCCGGTTTGCAGACACTGTCCAATTGGGCAAAAACCTCTTTTTTGGTCTCCAAATCTTCAAAAACAGCTTCCACTGCAACGTCCGTATCTTTAAAAAGTTCGTACTGATCTGTTGGGTTGATTCGCGAAAGTGTAAGGGCCTTGTCTTCAGCTTTAAATTTACCCTTTTTGATTGCCTTATCCAAGACCCCATCCAGGCGATCTTTGCCTTTTTGAGCCAATTCAAGGGTCGTCTCCTTCATAACTACTTCATATCTGGACATAGCAAAGCAAAGTGCGATTTCAGCGCCCATCATTCCCGCACCTATAATGCCTACCTTATTTATTTCCTTCATGCTCCTTATACCTCCTATTTACCTTTTAAAACAGGCTTCCGTCCTGATATCGTCATCTTGTTAGCACTGGAAAACGCCTGTCTCGAGATATCTCAATATGTCAGGATTGAGTGTAGTTATTTTTGGGGTCGGTTGAATCGAACCCAAGCAATCCCATTTTCGACTCTAAAATTTATGTATCTGAGATCCATATGTTTGTTCATTTATTCTCTGGGGGTTACACTTTGATAATACATGCGTCTGCCTGGGCCAACCCGCCGCAAATTGCGCCTAAGGCGAATCCGCCTCCCCTGCGGCGCAGTTCGTACATCAGGTTCATAATCAGGCGGGCCCCACTGGCAGTATTTGGATGACCAATTGCAATGGCGCTTCCATTAACGTTGGTCTTTTCACGAAGAGCCTTTGTCTTTTCTTTGTCCTTGTCAGCCATCAAAAGCGTACTCACCAGCGGGACGGCGGCAAAGGCCTCATTTATTTCCATAAAGTTGATCTCGTCGAGACCAACCCCTGCCCGTTCAACTGCTTTCATGGCGGCGTATGCCGGCCCTTCGGGCATGAGGTGCGGGCTGATGGCTATAGAAGACAGGGCAACAATCTCGGCCAAAGGCTCCAGGCCCAGTTGATCGGCTTTGGATCTCGTCATAAAGAGGATCGCGGTGGCTCCATCGTTCAATCCGGGGGCATTTCCCGCAGTAACTCCTTTGCAGTCGTATATGCCGGGAAGTCTGGCAAGCCTTTCCATAGTCGTGTCTTTCCGGTACTGCTCATCAATATTAAGGATAACGGGGTCACCCTTTTTCTGGGGGATCTCCAAAGTCATCATTTCTTCTTTAAACCTGCCCGCTTCCCAGGCCTGACCATAATTCTGATGACTCCTTAACGCCCATTCATCCTGCTCTTCCCTCGAAATGCCGTATTCAATGGCTACGTTATCGGTATCAACTGAGACCGGATTGAAGTCCTTATATCCAAGGGCAAAAAGAGGGTCTTCCATTTTCACGTCCCCTATACGAAAGCCTTTCCACCGAAGACCCCTGACAATCAACGGCTCCTGGCTGAAGGAGGTGGCGCCGCCCCCGATGGCAGACTGAATCTCCCCTGCGACCATGGCGCGACAGCCATAATGGACCGCCGACATGGCTGACACGCAGGCCTTGTCAATGGAAACCGACGGGGTCTCGGGGGGAAGTCCGGCCTTGAGGAGGGTCTGACGCGCAGCCACTGAGGTGTACACATCTTTACACACAGAGGTATCTCCAACACCCCAATAAACTTCATCTACCTGGTCTCCGGCGACATTAACTCTGGCCAGGACCTCTTTCATGGGCAACGCCCCAAGATCAAAA
>JAFDAM010000064.1 GCA_019313825.1 Deltaproteobacteria bacterium | reverse complement strand
GTCAGAAAAAATTGGCTCTGCCTGAAAAGGGCAATCTATGCGGCAATGACTATCTCTTCAAGACGATATCTACTACCTTTTGAGGAAGTGGCCAAATATTTGGGCTTTACCAAGTCAGTTGCAGATTCCAAAGGATTCAGAGGCATAAAACCCAAATATTTGACCACTGCAGAGTCAAGTGGAATTCTAAAAAGATATCGTCTTGAAGAGACAGCCATCGCCTCCCAGGGTCGATACACACTTTTAGGGTGCAAACAAAGCCACGTCCTTCTTCCCGTATTGCGGGGAATCTTCGATGGGCGTGGATTCTTTACTTATTTACATACTCATTGTGGAACATTATCCATTCCGGTAACACTCTATCTAATAATCCCTTTGAGGGCAAGAAGGCTATTCTCAGGTGGTGCGTACCCTCTTTTTGACCGAAACCGGATCCGTTTACCGTACACAGCCCGGTTTTTTCCAGGAGGTTCATGCAATAATCAAAGTCCGTTGATCCTTCCGGCAGCTTGTTGAGTCGCGGAAACAGATACATCGCGCCTGTCCTGCCGAAGCACTCGACAGCATCCATCTGATTGAGTCCCTCACGGATCATTGTCGCCTTGTCATACAGATCATTCAGAATGGATTGCTTTTCCTCTACAAATTGACGATAGGGCGCGCTTCCCTCTTCAGGTGAATTTACCATCAGATAAACCAGGAGTTGGCCTACCGTATTCGAGCACAGGCTTACTGAAGCCTGTTTCAATATCACATCAATAAAAGACACATCATTTCCCAATACCTTTGGGGGATTTCTTATTTCGAGATAGCCGCCGCGATGTCCGCACTCTCCAATGAATCCCTTTGATATGCTGTGCAGGCTGAACAGTGGAACCTTCTCATCTCCTAAGACCTTGGCAAAGGATACAAACTCTGCCCCATAGACGTTCTCCTGATAGACTTCATCGGCTATAATGACAAGGCTGTTTTTCTTCGCAAAGTCGATTACCTCTCTGATTGTCTCTTCATCCAGGATTCCTCCTGTGGGGTTTCCGGGATTAATGACCACGACTCCTTTGACGTTGACCCCGTCTTTTATGGCGAAATCCAATGCCTCTTCAAGTATGGACCGGTTCAATGACCAGCCGTCATCCTCATCAGGATAGTAGTTGACCTGGACACCGCCGGACCTCTTTATCGTGGCGGAATAAAGCGGGTACTGGGGAATGGGGATCATGATTCCGTCGTTTTTATCGGCAATCAACAGGTCTATTATACGCCTGGCTCCTTCGCTGGCCCCGTTTGTAATGAATATGTTATCCGGGTTCGCACTTACACCGTGGGAAGTATCAACCTCATCTCTTTTGTCTATGAATCTTGCTATTGCCTCTCTGATAAAAAGAGGACCATTGCTCTCCGAATAGGCGCCCAGACCGATCTCCGTTTTTACAAGGAAACTTTCACTTAGATTGAGGACATGGTCTGAAATGAAATCCGTGTTGTTGAGACCGCTTAATGCATCGATATTATGCTTTAATATAGTATTCAGTTTTCTCTCTCTGGCGATTTTTGAGGGATCTTCAACCAGACTCAGGACCTGCCTGTAATAACTAATCGGCTTTTGACCGAACGCTTGCGGATTACCTATATTGCATGGAATAGTTGTCATTCCCTGTTTTATCAATTCAGCGGCTCGTTTGGGGATGGGACCTCTCACGGCATATTCCATCTCCATTATATTTTGATTCACCGCAATATGTAACTCTTGATTATTGTTCATTCCTTTCTCCCCCTATTGTAATTGAAGTGTCCGCTCTGAAGGAATAAGACGTTGATCCGATGGAAGAAGGTCTTAATTGCATTTTTGGTATATCTGTTTGATAAGGACTTGCATCTTTAGGCATAGAGTATAGGGGAGTTAATCTTGAGTGTCAACAATCGAAGTATAGCATGATGTTGTGTGATGGGCGCAGCATCTGGAAGGGCTGAATCCTGTTTTTTCAGTAATGTCCGGTTAGAATTTTGCAATGCCGGCATATGGAAGTTAATGGACGGTGGGGGACTCTTTTCATGGTCGAACTGCATTATGTGCAGTGCATCCGCATGAAGTATGAATGTCTACTATTTATCCTGGTAACGATGGTATCTATCGACTTCCTCTTTGAGCCAATCAGGCCAGAACTCTTCGGCTATGGGATAACTCGTGTCCAGCGCCTGGAAAGAACCGCTGCCCGCGACCTTTTCAATCCGTTCCTTCAGATTATACTTTACTTCATCAACGCCAACCAGTTTAGCAACGGTCCGATTTATCTCATTATACGTCTTATCATAGGGATTATCTCCTTTAAAGGCCCTCTGGACGGCAAGCTCATGGAGGCATTCAGGCCCCCTGTCCCATTCCTTGAAGGAGGGGAAGACCATGGGGCCATAGGATATCCAGAACTCAAGGAATTTCGCGCCGGCGTTATAAACCACCCAGACAGATCCGCCTTCACTTACACTTCCCCTTACAATGCTGTCATCACCCATGGCGATGCTTTTATCCTTTAACAATGAATCAATACCGCCAAACTTGAGTCCAACCTCTTTGGTTCTTGTTGTTCGCTCACCCTCCTGGAATGTCCTGACCGCCTGAGGCAATTTTATCAGCGCGGGGAATAAATCCTTTTTAAGACCTTCCGCTATACCGACCGTAACGCCCCAGCCTGATTCCGGATTGGGGATCACAATATCCGCCTTTGAACTCTTGTAATGATCTACAAGCTCCAGACCCAGTTCTCTCCTGATCTGGAATATCTCTTTGCCCCTGAATATCGAGCCCACATTACCGAAATAGACGCCCTGAAATATATCGGGCATCATCGTTTCTTCTCTTAACCTCTTTGTCTCATTCCCATTAGGAGAGCATATGGTCATCTCAGCTCCGTTATATTCCCTATCGACTGAACCGCCCAATCTTTTATGGGAACATGACTCAGAGCTCGCTACAAACGTGCCGTCAATGGTAGCGTAACAGAAAGGCTCAAATGCCTTGGCGTCATTCAGGGCGATCATATAGACATCTTTCCCATCGTGCACCAAGGCCGTCAGCGCAAAGGTTGCGCGGCCATGAAGCCTGTCCAACAGCCTCTCGCCTGCTTCAAACGTAATTCCTTCCCGGGCAATATACTTGTGCAATAGGGCGCCGATAATCTCTGTTTTGTTGCCTGTCTGAAAGCTGTAATCGGTCTCAAGCTCATCCCTGAGATCATCATCCTTAACAAGATAACCATCCATCGTTATGACGATCTGGTAGTCGGAACTTCCGGTTGGATATATCTCTATGGGCTCTGCGTTGATCTTTTCAGCCGTCTTCTTTTTTGTATACCCGATATTTGCTATGGCCGCGACAGGGGCAAGATCCTGAAAAGTTCTTATTATACTGTAATCTATCACCTCGGCGATCCTGCCCAGACCCTTATGAACATAAATCCCTTTTCCGGTTGCAATGGCCAGGCCGGTGCTGGCTTTGCCCCTGTGCTGGCATGCGCCTGTCGCAAGGAATGCCTTGTTAACGAGTGCCTGATCACCATGTCCGTAAATCCCAACTATTCCATCCATCGTTGTCCTCTCGTATTTTTAGATTGCACTATATTAACACTATCTTAGAACAAACTGCGCCATTACTTGATATCTGCATGATATTCTTGTACGGACTTAACCTTCCCGTGCCCTTTACGAAAAGACCGTATCCCCTTTGCAGTCGCCAAAGCCGCTGATAATGTTGTAATGTAAGGGATCTTATGTTTTATGGCTGCCTTACGTATGTAGGAGTCGTCATGCTTGCTTAACTTGCCGCTGGGCGTATTGATTACAAGCTGTATCTCCTTATTCTTAATTCCGTCTACAATATTCGGGCGCCCTTCATGCATCTTATTGATCAGTTCTGACTCTATGCCGTGCTCGGCAAGGAATTTGCTCGTGCCGTTGGTCGCCTTAATCTTGAACCCTAGGTCGTCGAATTGCCTGGCAGCCTCCAGCACAGCGGGTCTGTCCATTTCAGATACCGTAAGAAGGACAGTACCTTCAGACGGAAGCACCAGATGGGTTGCCTCCTGGGCCTTATAGAAGGCAAGGCCGGATGAGTCCGCCAGGCCTAATACTTCTCCTGTGGACCTCATCTCCGGTCCCAGGATGGGATCCACTTCCTGGAACATATTAAACGGGAAAACCGCCTCTTTGACACCAAAATACGGAATCGGTCTGCTCTGGATATCAAGATCCGCTATCTTTTTGCCTAACATGATTTGAGTGGCGATTCGGGCCATGGAGATGTTACAGACCTTGGAGACGAGCGGGACCGTCCTTGACGCCCTTGGGTTTGCTTCAAGGATATAAACCGTATTATCTGCAATGGCATATTGTATGTTCATAAGCCCTATAACGTTAAGCTCAATGGCAATCTTTTTTGTATATTCGTAGATAGTATCGATATGTTTTGTCGGTATGCTGACAGGAGGAATAACACAGGCGGAATCCCCTGAATGCACGCCTGCCAGTTCAATATGCTCCATAACCGCAGGCACAAAGGCATCCGTACCGTCTGCAATGGCGTCCGCCTCCGCCTCAATGGCGTTTTCCAGGAATTTATCTATCAGTATGGGACGTTCATGGCTGATCCCTACGGCCGCAGCCATGTAATGCCTCAACATCTCCTCATCATGGATTACCTCCATGGCTCGCCCGCCCAGAACATATGAGGGTCTTACCATAAGAGGGTATCCGATCTTTTTCGCAACATTTAGGGCCTCTTCCAGGTTGCTTGCCATGCCTGATTCTGGTTGAGGTATCCCTAATTTGCGCATTTTCTGTCTGAAGCGGTCCCGATCCTCGGCCAGATCGATTGTGTCCGGCGAAGTCCCGATGATCTTTACCCCTGCGGCAGCAAGCTCGCCGGCTATATTAAGGGGGGTCTGTCCGCCAAACTGCACAACGACTCCTTCCGGTTTCTCTTTCTCGTATATACTCAGCACATCCTCTACTGTGAGAGGCTCAAAGTAGAGTTTGTCAGAGGTATCATAATCAGTGGAAACGGTCTCAGGGTTGCAGTTTACCATGATCGACTCAAGGCCCTCATCCCTGATGGCAAAAGCGGCATGAACACAGCAGTAATCAAACTCAATCCCCTGTCCTATCCTGTTCGGGCCTCCGCCCAACACCATAATCTTGCGCCTGCTGCTGGATTTGACCTTGTCCGGGGCATTGTAAGTGGAGTAGTAATAGGCCGCGTCTTCCACACCGCTTACAGGGACAGGTTCCCAGCTTTCCGCCAGGCCTAATGAAATACGCTGCTTTCTGATCTTTTCCTCGGGAGCATTTAAAAGCTGAGAAATATACCTGTCTGAAAAACCGTCCTTTTTGGCCTGCTCAAGGAGTTTATCAGGTATCTCTTTACCCTTGTGCTTGAGGATCTCTTCATCCATATCCACAAGCTCTTTCATCTGCTCGATGAACCAGGGCTTGATGTGGGTCTTTTCATATAAGGTGTCAATGCCGGCGCCTTTACGAAGGGCTTCATACATAATAAACTGCCGCTCACTCGTAGGTTCTGAAAGGAGGTCAAGCAGATCTTCCAAGGGCCTCTCATGGAAATCCCTGGCAAAGCCGAGCCCGTATCGGCCGTTCTCCAATGACCGGATCGCTTTTTGGAAGGCCTCTTTGTATGTCTTTCCAATGCTCATTACTTCACCGACGGCCCTCATCTGCGTGCCAAGTTTATCCTCTGCCCCCTCAAACTTTTCAAAGGCCCAGCGCGCGAACTTGACGACCACATAATCTCCCCACGGCGTGTACTTTTCCAATGTGCCTTCCCGCCAGTAGGGCATCTCATCAAGGGTCATGCCCCCGGCCAATAAAGAAGATACCAACGCAATGGGAAATCCCGTGGCCTTTGATGCCAGGGCGGATGACCTGGAAGTCCTCGGGTTGATCTCGATAACCACTACCTGGCCGGTCTTGGGATCATGGGCGAACTGGATATTTGTGCCGCCGATCACCTTGATGGCCTCGACTATATCGTAGGAATATTTCTGAAGACGTTTCTGAAGCTCCGGATCAATGGTAAGCATGGGCGCAGTACAGAATGAATCACCCGTATGCACGCCCATTGCGTCAACGTTCTCGATAAAGCAGACCGTAACCATCTGATTTTTTGCGTCACGGACTACTTCCAGCTCCAGCTCCTCCCATCCCAGGACGGATTCTTCCACCAGGATCTGACCTACAAGACTAGCGGATATTCCCCTGCCGGCGATGGTTCTCAGCTCTTCTATGTTGTAGACAAGGCCTCCTCCGGTCCCTCCCATGGTGTATGCGGGTCTTATTACAACCGGATAACCCAGTTCACCCGCTATCTTCTCAGCCTCTTCCACACTGAAGGCCGGCTGACTCCCGGGCATCTCTATACCAAGTTTGTTCATTGTTTCCTTGAAGGCTATCCGGTCTTCGCCACGCTTGATGGCATCTACCTCAATACCTATAATTTTGACTCCATATTTCTCCAGCACGCCTGTTCGAGCCAGTTCAGAAGACAGGTTAAGACCGGTCTGTCCGCCCAGATTGGGGAGCAGGGCATCCGGCCTCTCCTTCTCTATAATCTCGGTCATTGCCTTAAGGTTTAAGGGTTCGATATATGTGGCTTCCGCCATACCCGGATCTGTCATGATGGTTGCGGGATTGGAATTAGCCAGCACAATCTCATAACCCAGATTTCTGAGGGCCTTACAGGCCTGAGTGCCTGAATAGTCAAATTCACATGCCTGGCCGATAACTATAGGTCCTGAACTGATAATCATAACTTTATTGATGTCTTTAATTTTTGGCATAGACAGCTCCTCTTTTCACAATCCGCCGGAGGCGGACAAGGGTTTGATTCCGCGCCCCTTGGGGCGATAATATGTCTTCCGCTTGATACCCTGTTGCTTGCAGTGGATTAGTTCATTTAACCACAAATCGACCGTTAGACCAAACAGGAAAACGAACAAGTTCCCGCGATACGCTCCTAAATGATCTCTTGATCAATGCAGACATTTCAGGTTTTGAGTGAACAGGGCCCTTGTTGACGGGAACGTTTTTTATGAGCCCTAAATGGTTTGAATTTCATTATCTTTTTCCAATACTTATATCAAAAACGGCAGAATAGAATTAAATTTATGCTTTGTTAAGCTATCTCCCTGAATCTGGAGAAAAAAAGCTTTTGGAATAGCAGACAAGATTTGAAAGATAAATTAATTTTGTTCCGGCAAATTTATAGTTAAACGGTCTGTATGTGTCAAGACAATATTATTCTTCAATAGTAACTATTCAGGTTGTTTAGGCTGTATGCTAAAGGCTATCTGGATTAGGCTATAGGCTGTAGGCTAAAGGCTATTAGTTTTTGCGCATTGATCGAAGCAGAGCGCCCAAAACCTTCTCAGTCTCCATAGCCAATTCAAACGCTCTGAGCGACCTATGATCACGCATGATTCTCTCCCACAGCCTAAATGCCTACAGCCTATCTACCTGAGCAGTTACACGGCAAGCTCTATCAGATAGAGGACGATGCCGGGGCAAAGAAGGTTACCGTTGAGGGGAGGGTTAGCGGCTCCCTGCATATTGTGAGTAACACAAAGAGCCTGAAGTACAAAGAGATCACGGAGAGACCAAAGAAAAAGGCATCGGACAAAATGCCTCCAAGACAAAGGAAACCCTATGTCCCTCCGAAAGATCACCAGTGGAGGCAGCGCCAGAAATGGAAACCCCTCCCAGAAAGAAGGGCATATGCGTGCTACCCGAATAGGACATTTCTAAATTGGTTTGACATGCCATCCAAAACAATTTGACAAATCAATCTGAATTCTGTAAGAATTTAGAGTTAGCATGTCAACAATTATGATCATAATAAATATAGAAAAAAGTGTGCTATATTATTAAAGAAACCCTTTTCCGGCATATTGAAATAGAAACAAACTATCAATAAAGGAATGTGTACGATCTGGGTCAAAAATGGCTTTTAATTCGGCCTATAATACAATCACCTTTTCATAACCAGATTCAAAAAGGAGTTTACCCATTTCGCAACAAGATACTGACACTGTTCCTACAATAGGCGCCGACACTATTCTTTATATCTGGTTGTCCTTGACAAGGATATACTAACATGCCCCGTGGATGAGATAAAAGATACAAGGGTATTTATGACCCTGCTGGGCGGCAAAGCAGTCTTTGAAGAAGATTAGGTTTTAATGCTGATGTCCGCTTAATAATAAGCTATGCTTTAATTTCGCCCAGACGGCACTGAAACCCGAGCGCTGATCTTTTACAATTGAGTTTTTCTCAATATGAGGCAATAATAATGGGAAAGGCCGATGTCCTAGGTGCCTGTAAAAACCAGGATCATAAAATTTATTTCAGTTAAGATCCCATAAAGATAAGGGATGCTGCAAGACAGGAGGTAGATAATAATGTGGGAAGAGTATCTTTCCCCGAGTTCTACTCAGGAAGCCGTTGATATGCTGCGATCATACAATGGTGAAGCGCAAATCATAGCCGGCGGTACTGACCTGGTTCTCGACTTAAGCAAGGGAACCCGAAAGGCCAAGTGCCTGATAGATATCGGAGATATTGATGAATTGAAAAAGATCGATCAGGATGGAGACGAGATAGTTATCGGTGCGGGTGTCGTATTCAGCCGGATCATTTCTTCAAAGCTTATTCAAGAAAAGGCTTATGTTTTGGCTGAAGCAGCCGCCACCATTGGATCTCCTCAGATCAGAAATACAGGTACTGTCGTTGGTAATGTGGTAAGCGCACAGCCGGCCGCAGATGCCGCGGTGGCGCTGTTTGCACTGGATGCACGCGCCGAGATTGTTGGCAGCGACGGCAAAAGGATTGTCCCCCTGGGAGAATTATATGAAGGTGTGGGTATCTCCAAAGTGGACAGTACCGCAGAGATCGTCACAGGGGTACGATTTAAAGCTCTGGGCAGCAATCAGGGTTCAGCCTTTATGCGCCTTGCCCAGAGGAAGGCCCTTGCCCTGCCCGTGCTTAATGCCGCGGCGACTGTTGCCATAAAAGGGGATAAGTTCTATGAATCCCTGGTTGTAATCGCCCCTGTGGCTACCAGGCCGTTTCGATCGGAGGACGCGGAGAATTGCCTGAAGGGCGCATCAATTGATAAGGGAACTATAGAAGAGGCTGCCGAAGCAGCGGCCGGAGAGGCGAATCCCAGGGACAGCGCGCTCAGGGGTTCGGCAGAATACCGGAAAAAGATGGCCAAGGTACTTGTGAAAAGGGCTATTCAGAAGGCCGTGGAGAGGGCCAAGGAATAAATAGCCCCGGAAAATAGAAACCTGAAATAGGGAGTTATGTAATGGGAAAGCAGTTTCTTACAATGACGGTAAACGGTGAGACTGTGGAAGTCGCAGTTGAACCGTCTGCAATGCTTATTGATGTGTTGCGTGACCAGCTTGATATGATAGGGACCAAGGAGGCATGCAGAGAGGGTGAATGCGGCGCGTGCACTGTAATCCTTGAAGGAATGACCGTGAACTCCTGTATCACACCTGCCATGAAGGCACAGGGAAGAAGCGTGTTGACAATCGAGGGCGTTGATGATCAGGGAAAGCTGCACCCGATTCAGGAGGCATTTATTGAGAAAGGGGCCATACAGTGCGGCTACTGCACTCCTGGTATGGTTCTTTCAGTAAAGGTTTTGCTTGATGAGAACCCGAACCCTTTGGAAGAAGAGGTCAAAATGGGATTGTCCGGTAATCTTTGTCGCTGTACCGGTTATATTAAGATAATTGACGCTGTTATGGTCGCGGCCCGGCAAATGGGACAATAAACCCTAACGTTGCAACTATAGGGTAAAGAGCCGAGACCTGTTGTATTAGGAGGTAGTAATGGAAGAATATTCCGTGATAGGCAAGCGATTGCCTCTAAAGGATGCCGCAGATAAAGTCACCGGCAGGGCAACCTTTGCAAGAGATTTTAAACTGCCGGGTATGCTGTATGCCAAGTTACTCAGGAGCCCGTATCCCCATGCAAAGGTATTGAATGTGGACACGAGCGAGGCGGAGAAGCTGCCGGGTGTCAAAGCGGTTTTATGTAAAAACAATTCGCCCAGAACCAAGGTCCCGATCGTATTTAATGAAGATATACCGCGTGACAGGGTGCTCTTTGGTGAAAAGGTGAGATATGCGGGTGAAGAGTTGGCAGCCGTGGCTGCTGTGAGCGAAAAGGTGGCTGAGGAGGCGCTTAATTTAATAAAAGTTGAATACGAGGAGCTGCCTCCCGTCTTTGATGCGGAAAAGGCGATGGAGCCTGGTGCGCCGTTGATCCATGATGATAAGGAAAGCAACGTCGCATCACCCCTGATAATAAAACCGGGCGATGTGGAGAAGGGCTTTAAAGAAGCCGATCATATATTTGAAGATTCTTTCAGGACCCAGGCCCAGAGGCAAGCGCCGCTTGAGACCCACTGCTGTGTTGCGAGCTATGACCTTGGGGGCAAATTAACGGTCTGGGCGTCCACCCAGACACCCCATGCCTTGCAGGAACTTCTGTCCGAGTATCTTGAACTCCCCCTGTCCAAGGTAAGGGTTGTAAAGCCTTATGTGGGAGGAGGTTTTGGCGGCAAGCTTGATATGATAATAGAGCATATTGCTTCGCTCCTTTCACGAATTGCAGGCCGGCCTGTAAAGCTTACCCTGAACCGCGAGGAAGAGTTCTCCACCACCGTTACCCGCCACGCGGATATCCTCGACGTAAAGATGGGTGTTAAGAATGACGGCACCTTGACAGCAATGAAGGTCAGGCTCCTGAGCCCGGAGGGAGGTTATTTTTATCATAAGAGCGTACTGGCTGTTACGGCAAGGACGTTTCTGGGATATTATAAATGCCCCAACATGACCTTTGAGGGTTATGCGGTATATACCAATCACACAATCGCCGGACCCATGCGTGGATTCGGACACCCTCAGTCACTCTTCGCGTTGGAGACCATGCTGGACAGAATCGCCGAAAAGCTGGACATGGATCCGGTCGAACTCAGGTTGAAGAACTTTGTAAAAAAATGCGGTCTGCCCGAGTGCCTTACCGAAGGAGCAAAAAAGATCGGATGGGAAAGGCGTGAAGAGCTGAAAAAGGCGGATAAGGGAACAAGAAGAAGAGGTATTGGGGTTGGCTGCTTTACAAACGCCGCCGGGACCGGCGGCAGGATAAGAGACTGTGCCGGGGCCTTTGTCAAGATATATGCGGACGGTGCCGTGCAGCTGATTACCGGTGCTACCGATCCCGGAACAGGCTCCAACACCACGCTGGCTCAGATCGTCGCTGAGGAACTGGGACTACAGCTTGATGACATTGCCGTAACAGCCGGCGATACGGATTCCGCGCCCTTTGACAGCGGGGCATTCTCAAGCCGTACACTCTATATGAACGGCGTGACGGTAAAGGCGGCGGCGGCCGACGCCAAGGAGCAATTGGTTGAATGGGCCACTCAAGAACTTGATGTGCCGGCCGAACTCCTCGAGGTCAAGGGCGGGCGGGTTTATAACAGGCTCGAACCTGAAAAGGGGATGGGTTTTAAGGAGGTCGCACGTAAAGCCGCGGACGATCTGACAGGCAAAGGAGCCCTGTTCCTTGGCAGGGCCTCGCTCCTTAATCCCGGGCACGGGCATTCATACGGGGCTGAGTTTGCCGAGGTTGAAGTGGATACTGAGACCGGACAGGTGGATGTCTTGAAGATAGTAGTTGAGCAGGATGTGGGAAAGGCCATTAACCCAATGGTGGTAGAGGGGCAGATTGAGGGCGCGGTCCAGCAGATGACGGGTTACGCGCTTTCTGAAGATATCATACAGGATGAGAAAACCGGAAAAATGGTCAATGCCGATTTTGCGAACTATATTATGCTTACATCAGCGGATATGCCAACCGTTGAAGTCGGTTTGGTGGAGTATGCCGACGAAACCGGGCCTTACGGGGCCAAGGGGATGTCCGAAGGCGCGACA
This sequence comes from Deltaproteobacteria bacterium, assembly GCA_019313825.1. GTDB lineage: Bacteria > Desulfobacterota > DSM-4660 > Desulfatiglandales > HGW-15 > JAFDAM01. The sequence continues at coordinate 250 of JAFDAM010000064.1, read as the reverse complement.
GGAGGTGTCGCGCCTGCCGTGGCAAATGCCATATACAATGCGGTCGGAGTCAGGCTCAAGGAGCTTCCCATGACACCGGAGCGGGTTTTCAGGGCATTGGAGGCAAAAGGGTAGGGCAGAGCCGGAGAATCATTTACTAATGTAATGAGGCAATGAACAAAGGAATGTGTCTATCAAAGGAGGTAATGGCTGTCGCTTCAAAACGATATCTTTTTAGAAATTCCACTAACCCCCGGTGTGGTTAAATATT
>JAFDAM010000124.1 GCA_019313825.1 Deltaproteobacteria bacterium | reverse complement strand
CCCCTTCGGTGTATTGGACACAATTGCTCTTCCAAAGGGATGATGGTCTGTATTTCTATGCGTTGTCCGTTATAGGTTATCTTTTCTACCAGCAGCCTTACCAGCTTTTGCTTGCCTTTAAAATCAATGCTATCCAATTCTGTGCCGATTTTATCGGCCATCTTTCGGATATCATCTTCATGCTGTCTTGTTAGTAATCGCTTGGAGAGTTGTTTTTCAAGTTCGTTAATTCTGGTTTCTAACTCGCCATGTTCTTTATCAATAATACCCATCTCCTCGCGCATTATTGAATCCGAATAAAGACCTTTGCGATAGCCTTCAACCAGCCTCTTTCTCTCCTTCGGGATTGACTTCAGTCTATTATGACAGATTGAAAGCTCCTGTTCCAATATTTCTTTGGTCTGTGAATTGCCTTCATTATGCTGACGGAGCTTATGGATGAGTAAATCTGGATCCTTGATAAGCCGGCGGATGGTATCCCAGACCTCATTATCCATCAACTCTGTTTTAATATCAGGGCAGGAGCAGGGATAATATATGTTATTGGGCCCGGCCAGATACTTTTCAGGATCGCTTCTGTGATAACAGCGGTAATAAGGGACATCATGTATTGCGTTCCCTTTCATTCTGCCGCCACAAAGCGAGCAGTGCAATAGACCAGACAGCAGATACTCTCTCTTCGTGTTTCTCTTAGCCAGGACCGCATTCCTTTCCAGCTTTTTCTGCACTGCTTCAAACATCTCCAGTGGGACGAGAGCCGGTACATCCATTGGTATCCATTCCTCTTTGGGGCGCATGGCAACGGATGATTTCTTCCTCTTGGTTAATGGTTTAAGCCGTCTCTTTGGCTCTACGTGGTACTTTTTGAACTGGTACATCCTGCCGATGTAAGCTTCATTCCTGAGCATAAATCCCAGTGTACTTGAGCGCCACCTACCTCCCCCTTTGGGGGTGGGCATCTGCAGGCGGTTAAGCTTATCGGCCAGTGAGCGCAGGGAAAGGTCTTCATTGGCGAAGGTGTAGAAGATGAGCCTTACTATTCTGGATGTATCTGCATCCTCTTCCAGGGTGGCATTATCCGGGTTATATTTGAAACCGAAGGGGGTAGAACCGGCGCTGACCAGCTTACCCTGCCTGGCTTTATCACGGCTGCCCCTCATGGTGCGCTCTCTTATCTTCTCCCGCTCGTACTCCGATATTAGTCCCCTCATGTTGAAAAACATCCTGTCCTCGGGAGAAGTGCCCATTTCCTGTGTTACAAACTCCAGCTTCACACCCTGCTTTTCAAACTCATCGGCCAGTATCATCTGGTGAAAGAGCTTCCGGGAAAGTCTATCCGGGTCATAGGCCATCACTACATCCACCCGTCCTTCGCTTACCGCCCGGCGTAAACGGTTAAGCGCCGGCCTGTCCAGATCGGCGCCGCTGTAGCCGTTATCTATAAAGGCATCTTTTCCTCCGTCGAATACCAGTGTCCAGCCCTTTTCGTTGTTCCTTTTCCTTAGTGTTTCGAGCTGACTGGAAATGCCATACTTCTCCGCCTGTTTATCGGTGCTCACCCTGGCATATATCGCAACTCTCATTTAACTCCCCTTTCCTATAGGTTTTCTTATGATAGTTATAGCTGTATTGTGGCTACTGTGATATGGGAAGTCAAGGGGTACTTGTCACCCGTAAATCCTGCTAACAGTCATAGCAGAACCAGGGCTCTGAAAGACCCTCTTTACCTATTTGGTGATATTGAAGGCATATGAAGCATAGGGCTCAAAGTGATAAGCCGTTGACGAAGCTGGGACATGGGAACTGGAAATAGTTGATACCGTGTCGTGCGTGCGTCATGGGAAAGTGATGTAAAATTGAAAGGCCTTCCGGCAAAGGCTTCAGGCTTCTTCATAGCTATGCATTAGGCACAGCATTTTATGGCTGTTTTCCGGTGACATGCAACGGGAAATGAAATGCAAAATGCAACGGAGTGCAACGGAAAATGGCAATGGAAATGCACCGGGAATGCAACGGGCTCTGTCATGGAAGCGGCATGGGGCGGTATAGGAAAAATACAGTATACGTCATGGGCACCGCTATGGGCTTTGCCGCGGGGATGTCATGGGCATATAGCTTTGAAATAGAGAGGCCATGAAAAGAAGAGTGCCTAAACCGCCTTGTCTCTATCGTATTCAGGCTATAACTTGGACAATCTGGGGAGGTATTTGAACATATACAAGGTTTGACAGCCCAAAGCTAACCTTGCCCTCATCCATACAGTTCAATAAATCAATTTGGTTTTTCAGGATGTTCCTGGAAGTAAAACAATTCTTTTGTAGACACACCAAGCGCTTTTGCCAAGCGCCTTACGTTGCGTATAGAAGGATTTCGATAGCCTCTCTCAATTCCACTTAGATAGGTTACATGAATTCCCG
>JAFDAM010000010.1 GCA_019313825.1 Deltaproteobacteria bacterium | reverse complement strand
GGAGCGACGACTGAGGCGTATGAGCAATACGCCGCAGGGAGGAGCGATCGAAGGCAACGCCGCCCTTCGGCTTTGCTCAGGGCCGTGAGCGGCACGACTTGAGCTCGCCGACAATTCCTGTCGAATGGCAGATGATGCCTTGATGGTGGATCAGGGAATGCTTCTCCGTTATTCAGCCTTATTCAGGTTTGGATAATATCCGAGGAAGCCCCCCGTCCGTCTCCTCCGTCTTCCTCCGGCCTCCTCCGGCTTCATGCGGATGCACTGCACATAATGCAGTTCGACCATGAAAAGAGACCCCTGCGGGCCATCAACTTCCATACGCCGACATCGAAAAATCCTAACCGGACATTACTGGAATTTCCTTAAAATAGACAACAAGTTTAGAGTAATTGACTTTATAGATCAAAACATGTAACAATCTCTATTAAGTTATCAGAATGTGACGTAACCGTTCTCAGGGGCCAAGTATTCTTGTCAACTGTATGTTTATTGCCATAGTGCTGTTGTGATAGAATAGTCACTCTGTTTGTGCTCTGATTTTGATAGGGACATTAAGAATGGGAAAGAACCAAAAAAAAATCGCAGTGATAGTGATCAGCCTGATCATCATTGGCTTTTTTCTTAGTATCTATATCACTGTTGAGGAAAAGATCCCTAATAATGCAGTGGTTGTTGTTACTATAGAGGATAAATATTACCATTCTATTCACTTTGACCATAGCTGTGTTAAAGGGAAAACAGCAAAGACAATGACCCTTTCCGAGGCATTGGCCGCGGGTTACAAGCCCCATGCCCACTGTCAAGATCTTGGGTATTTTAGAGGAAATAGACGTTTCTTATTCCATCACATCCTTTCCAGGCTTGGAATGGAGTTCAACAGCCGATGGACTAAGGACGGGAATTGGTTATGGTAGATCTCAATTAATCAAGATAGATACTACTCTCCTGTTAGGATAGCATCTCCCTTAAAATTAGAAATTGACAGTATTATCCAACAGTCCTATAAAACTAATACCTACATCGTCATATTTTTTATTCTGGTGCTAAGAATTATAAAGCTCCGGGGAGACCGGAGACAATTAATCTTAAAAAGACTAAAATAATATATTGCCTAATATCGAGACAATTATCTATGGAGTTTGAATATTTTGGGTTTTCAGATTCGGGCAGTGTTCGCGATCATAACGAGGACAGTTATCTTTGCAATGAAAAAGAGAGGCTTTTTCTTGTGGCCGACGGTATGGGCGGGCACGCATCAGGTGAGACTGCCAGCAAATTGGCGGTTGATTGCATAGAAGACTTCGTTATCAGATCACGAGCAGATGATTTTAAATGGCCGATAGAATACCGTAAGGATTTGAGTATAGAGCAGAACCGGCTTTTGGCTGCTGCTCTCTTCGGGAATCTGAAGATACGGGAGATTGCCGAGCAGAATTCTTTGATGAAAGGTATGGGAACTACCCTTATCGGAGGAATTATTGAAGGGGATAATTTGGCTGTAGTGAATGTCGGGGACAGTCGATTATACAGGGTCAGGGATGGGAAGATAAAGCAGATCACTGAAGACCAGTCATTGGTAGGCGAACAAGAGCGAAACGGGATGCTTACGAGGGAGGAGGCAAGGCAGCATCCTCAAAGACATGTTTTAACCAGCGCCCTTGGGCATATTAAAGACAAGTCAAAAATAGATATTTTTCTTACCGGAATCATGGAAAAAGATCTATACTTGATCTGTACAGACGGGTTGTATAGTATGCTTGATGACAGCGAATTATTGTCAATAATCAACTCTATCGAAGATAGGTCCCTCTATAAGATGGGGCTTTCACTAACCCTAAAGGCGAATCTGGCAGGAGGTCTGGATAATATCACAGTCGTTTTACTGTTTTTTAATAGCCTAGAGGAAATGTAGCATGCCAAATATACGTATCGTAAGCAGCGACGGCCGAATATCCCATTTCCACATCCTTAAAGATGAAACTACCATAGGACGCGGTAAGGATAATGATATCACTCTAAGTGATAATACAGTGTCTCGCCACCACGCCCTGATAAGAAAGAACAAAGAAGGCTATCTATTAACCGACCTTGGAAGCTTCAACGGCACCATTGTAAATGAAGAATCAATCCAAAGAGTCCTGTTACGGCACGATGACCAGATAAAGATCGGGCCCACCAAGCTTACATTTTCGACAAAGGACAAGGTAGAGCCGTCCCTCACCGAATCTCTTATCCTGATCCCCGAGACAGATGAGGAAAAGGATGATCAGAAAATCATACAGAGCAGTCCGCAGGCAGATTATCAGGAGTCCGGGGAGCTACTGATTTCCGTAGACTCCATGAAAAGCTCTGTGGAAAGCGATCTTTCAATACCTGTGGAAGGAGCCGGCCAGAAGCTTAAGATAGAGGAAGACCTTTCGAGCCTGGAAAGAAGCAATAAAGTCCTCTTTGTACTCTACGAGATTAGCAGACAGTTGAATTCCATCAGTGATTTCAATGAACTCCTTAATAAGATAATGGACCTTATCTTTATGGTCATTGATGCTGACTACGGTTTTTTAATTTTGACCGGAGATAAAGAAAGGGAAGAACTCATTCCCGTAGTAGTGAAATGTAGAGATGATCAAATCAAAGATAAGGGAAAGTTAAAGGCCAGCCGAACGATCGTTAATAAAGTCATCAAGGATAAGGTCGCCCTTTTGACATCCAATGCCATGGCCGATTCTCGGTTAGATCATGGGAAAAGCCTGTTTCTCCAGCAGATCAGGTCGGCCATGTGCGTACCGCTGTGGAAAAAAGATAAAATTATAGGTGTTATCCAGTTGGACAGTATTAGATTGGATAATCAATTTGATCAAGACGATCTTGAACTCCTTAAGACCATAGGAAGTCAGATGGCCATGATCATTGAACAGGCGAGCCTTAATGAACAGATCAGGGAAGAAGAGCGCATGAGAAGCCGGTTAGAGAGGTTTCATTCTCCTCAGGTTATAGAGATGATCCTCGGAGGGGGGCAGGCGACAAAGGACAACATAATGGAGCCCAAAGACCATACTGCCACCATACTCTTCACTGACATTATCGGGTTTACGCGTTTATCCGAAAAGATGCCGCCTCGGGAGATAAACATGATCCTGAATCAGTTCTTTTCCCGGATGACCGACATAATATTCGAATATGACGGAACACTGGATAAATACATTGGGGACGCCCTTATGGCCGTTTTTGGCGCGCCCATGGAAAAGGAAGATGATGCTGAAAGGGCTATCTTGGCTGCCCTGAAGATGAGACAGGAATTGGCGATAATGATGGAGCAAACAGGGCCGGAAAGGCAATTTGACGTGCGCATAGGCATTAATACCGGTCGGGTAGTGGCCGGTAATATCGGTTCGCCAAAGCGGATGGATTACACCGTGATCGGTGATCCGGTTAATATCGCCTCAAGATTGGAATCGATTGCACAACCAAATCAGATCCTTATAGGAGAAGAGACATATATGCATGTTAAGGATACATTTATGATAAACAGGGTAGGTGCAAGACAGGTTAAGGGGAAAAGCGCGGAGATAATGGTTTACGAGGTGGTAGGTTAAGGGTGGGACTTTATTCCTGAACATCCTTTTTTCGAATAAATGAGGCGATATTTTTCTTTAACAGATCATATTCCTCGGAAAGACTTTTTAGTTTTTCTTTACTTTCCGCCGCGTAATGCCTGAATCTTTTAACCTTTAGTTTAAGGTCCGTAATATCTGTATTGACGATGATACAATCCTTGCCTTTTCCGTTAGCAGTCTGTAATGGAAAGGCCCTGGCCATAACATATACAGGTTTCCCTTTGTTTGACTGATATCTCCATTCTTTATTTGCGAATGACTCACCTTTAAAGACCTTAATTATCGTGTCTTTGAATATAGGCCGATATCCTTTTGCGATAAAAGAAAAGGGACTATTACCGAGCATCTGTTCAGAGGTGAAGCCGAAATGATCCTCACAGGCCTTGTTCCAGAAGTTGATCTTTCCCTGGGGATCAATCCTGAAGACAGGCTTGGGAAATGATTCACCCATGCAATTTTCCGTAATTTCTTCGCCGGTTCGGAGCTTGGATAATTCCTGTATCGTCTGTATCGCCCCCCTCACCATTCCGTTATCGTCAAATATAGGGGCGGCTGTGACAATGACTCGCTGTCCTCCTTGTAACTTTGGGAAAAACATGTCAAATTCAAACCAGCCGCTATCTGTCATGGATACGATAGAATCTTTATAATTCTCCGTGATTGAATCAATATCCCCGATAATCATATCAGCAATACTCCCATGATCATCAAGGGTAAAACCCTCCCATACCTCCTTGCCCAATATCTCTTCCGCCGGGACGCCTGTCAGTTCCTGACACGCGAGATTCCATTGGATGACACGGTGGCTGTTATCAATAATAAAGGTGGGGAGAGGGGATCTATCGAAGATGTCGTCAATATATCTCTTTGACTCCCTGAGGGCATGGGATTTTTCCTGTTCACGGCTGAGGGCCTCTGATTTTTCTTTTTCAAATAAAAAGGCAAACAGGAGTATTGCCAGGATGCATATCAGATATGTGCCCATGGAATAGGTCGCGGTGATTTCCATGGGGATAAGATTGGGGAATTGATAACCCATGCGATACAGGTAGATTACAATGCCGGTCTGAAGAAATACTATGGTCGTCCAGACGGTCCCTGAGAGATAACCGTTAAGAAAGATAGCCAGAAGGATGAGCCCCGCGTTCAGTATCCATGACGGTTTAATGACCCCTTCATAGGTTATGGCCCCGGTATTCCATGCAATCATAAAGATAGTAGCCCAGAGGATAAAGATGGCATAATTCCCGGCCAGGGCCATGTTTTTTGTCTTTCTCAAGACAAAAATACCCGAGATCATTAACAGGCCGGCAATAATGGCGGTATAGAAGAGGGGGACCGCGCCTATATAAAAATAAAAAAGCCCTACTACAGGGGCCAGCATGATGAATGCAAGCTGAAATATATTGAGCGCTTTGATCCTTCGGATCGTGTCAGGAGCTGAAAGATCTATACCGCTTGTTATTATATTTTTTAAAAGAGATTCCAGGTTCATGGTTTAAAAGACCAGGGTTGATAAAGTAGAAATATAATAGTGCCCATCTGCTTGTATAGGATTTATTTACTTTTCCGAATATGATTTGAAACGATATATTGAATGTATAATGTTAATTTACATTGGAATCACGACGGCAAATATAGTAATTTCCCCTTGTGGATTGACATAGGAGTATAATCCGTTTTTTCCGTCTTTGAAGAGAGGAAAATTGGCTCTGACAGTTAACATAAATCCTGCTATCTCCCCCTTGTTATCAAATTCATAAATAAGATTGTGTCCGACCGGAATAGTTATTTTTAAGTGCTCTTCAATATCCTGTAACCTCTGTGTTTGGTCTGCAGGTGGATTATCCTCGCGTATTTCAAAATCATCACCAACAGCAGGGAAGAAATCATCATTATCTAGATAATACATTATCTGTCCATCAATGATCTGCTTTGCCATAAGTGTAGCTTCCTGCCCATATGCCCTCTGCTGCCAAGTTTGATAAACCGGTATAGCCGTGACAAATAAGATCCCTACTATGGCTATGACAACCATTAGTTCTACCAGTGTAAAGCCAGTCTGGTTTTTCATTTTCAGACCCCCTTCCTCAACGAAGGTTCATGCTGGATACCCTTAGGGGATATAATAATATTTATCTCACCAGGTTTAGGATTGGTAAAAGATAAACGATAACCCACCTTAGGGTCCCTTTTATAAGATAATTTTTCTAAATAGACGAGATCTTCTTTTTGCAGTGAGAGGTATTTAGGGATAATATCCTTTAGCTGATCAGGGTATTTATTCCCTTCATAACGGGCATAACGCTTAATGCTGCTATCAACCATGAACAGAAAGACCCTCTGGTTTTTTGAAAAATCTATCCTATTTCCGGGCGCTTTTTTACCGCCAAATATAATAACACTCCACATAACCGCGATCATGACAGAGGCAACGATCACAAAATAGTGAAAAGGACCCCATGCCTTTTTCTTTTCCAACTTCTTTTTTTCAGCCTGATCACGTTTATCGACTATGGAAGTACCCACCGCAGAGACAGAATGCAGCATTGCACACTGAAAACAGTAATACTCACCGGGCTTGGCTTCCTCGGTACAATCATTGCAGACAGGTATCCCGCAACTCTTACAGAACTGCTCGGCATCACGGTTCGGGTGATTTTTACACTTCATCTCATTACCTTTTATAAATTGGCGGGGTTGATATATACGTGCTTTAATAGGATAAAAAGAAAGAAAAATCAAGTAAATAGTCAAGAAGGAGCTATGCCTGACATTAGGATGAGGTAATGCTAACCATTGGTTTCCAGGTCATTTCTGCAATAGGGGCAGACCACCCATCCTGGTTGAGCTATTCTTCCGCAGGAACCGCAGGAAGGGACCAGAGGCTTTTTACAGAACGGGCAGTCCCTGAAATCCAGGCTTACCCCTTTTCCGCATGAGGGGCAAAGGGTCGTTAACTCCTCTTTCTGTTGCACAGCCTTTAATACCTCATCCAGCGTAGTGATCCCTTGCTCTATATTACTCAGGCCACTTATCCCAAGGGTAGTCATGCCGGTGGCCATGGCCGCTTCCCTGAGCAGATCTATGGATGAGGAGGATTGGATAAGCTCTCTCGTCTTATGGCCCATAATCATGACCTCTTCGATGATAGTACGGCCTTTGAAACCAAGGTTGCCGCAGGTAGAACAACCCGCGCCCCGGTAGAATTTGAAGGGCAGATCTTGCTTGTCAAGGCTTAACCGGGACAACTGGTCCGGAGCAGGTATATATTCCTCCTTGCAATCGGGGCATATCTTTCTTACTAATCGCTGGGCAATAATACCCAGTATGGAGGAGGCGATCATATAGGGCGGCATCCCTATATCTATAAGTCTTGTCACGGCTGATGGGGCATCATTGGTATGAAGTGTAGTAAGGACCAGATGCCCGGTCAGGGAGGATTGAAGGGCTATCTCTGCCGTTTCCATATCCCTTATCTCTCCAACCATAATCACGTTTGGATCCTGTCTTAAGATTGAACGCAGGATAAAGGGAAAGGTCAGACCGACCTTCTCGTTTATCTGAACCTGGTTGATGCCTGCCAGTTCGTATTCCACCGGGTCCTCTACCGTAATGATGTTTACCTCTTCAGACCTTATCTCCCTCATGCACGCGTAAAGAGAGGAGGTCTTGCCGCTACCTGTAGGTCCCGTAAACAGGATCATCCCTTGAGGCTGTCTTAAAAAATTGCCTATTGCCCTCAGATTCTTTTGGGAAAACCCTAGCTCATTTAAGGAAAGAAAGGCCTCTTCTTTGTTTAATATCCTGATAACCGCCTTTTCGCCATAATATGTCGGTAGAGTAGATACTCGAAGGTCCACGGACATACTTTTCGACCTTACCTTTATCCTTCCATCCTGGGGGAGTCTTTTCTCGGATATATCCATGCTCCCCAGGACTTTGATACGGGAAATAATTATCGGCTGTGTCCATTTGGGTAGTTTGATGGAATCCTGCAGCACTCCGTCAACACGATTTCTGACCCTTACCTGATTCTCCTGGGCCTCGATGTGAACATCGCTGGCCCCTCTCTTAATGGCATTTTTAATTATCAAGTCCACCATCTTTACAAAAGGTGAATCCTTAAACTCTTCTATATGTTCTTCTTCCTCCTCGATCCCTTCTTCAGGTAAAAACTCCATGACTTCTTCACCGTCAAACTCGGTGGCAACTTCGCCAAGGGTTTTTTCCGGGTTGTAATGCTTTTGGAGGGTGTTACTTATCTGGCTGGAAGTGGAGATCGCGGGCTGGATACTATAACCTGTAATAAACTGGAGATCCTTAATCATGTTAAGGTCAAGTGGGTCAGCCATGGCCACATTGAGGATATTATCTTTCAATTCTATAGGGATGCAGACAAATTTATTAGATACTTCCTGGGGGATGCTTTCCATGACATCATTCTTGATTGAATAATCAACGAGATCGATGTATGGGATCTTTAGCTGCATGGCCAGGGCAAAGGCCATCTCTTCTTCTGAAATGAAGTCCATATCAATAAGTACCTGCCCCAGCCTTTTGCCTGTCTCACTCTGGACCTTCAGGGCTTCTGTAAGTTTTTCGGTAGACAAGAGACCTGTTTCCACCAATAATTCCCCCAACTTACGCCTGGAGACAGTTTCTTTCCTGGGTTGCAGCTTTACAACTTTTTCCGCTTTTTCATCTGCCATTTACAAAAATTCCTGCCATATCCTTTAATTGATTTAATCTTAAATGTAATAACCTTAACCTCTTTTTTCAAGCAAAATACGAAAGTTTTATATCTCCGAACTATCCTGACAGATATCAATTCAACCATTACCTGAATTTTGTATCAACTATCTACTGTGGTTTGAAGCGCCTTATCTTTAAAGCTCGTTTCTTCGGCAGCTAGCTGCGCTCAGTCCCACACCTTCGGCGTGGGTTCCCGGATTCATGATTTTGATCCTCATCATATGGATAATATGCCTGCGGGTCAAAATCACTCCAACTTCCCCTTAAACACAAAGCTTTTGGCGCCTCGCTACGATACTTGGTGTAAAATTCAGGTATTAACTCAAATCGGCATTATTTCAATTCTGATTTTTTTTGACAATAAACTGAATTTAATATATTTAAATAATTGATCTGATAAAAGATTTCAACTAGTTTTCATACTGAAATGCCCCTTTTATCTTGTGCCTGCGTCGCGAGTCCCAGTTCACTTGTAGAATTTTTGATATGATATGCTTCCTGGGGGCTCCTTTATGAATAGGTAACTTTTATTGGAGCGTTTTAATAAAACCTCTATACAATTAGGTTCCTCTTCCGCCCGGGCCCACCCCTATCAGGGACAGGGCAGGGTAGGGGTGGATGAGCCAGGAAAACGGCAATATGGCCGTGAACTATATTGAGATTTTTCAAAATTGAAAAATGCGGAAAATAACATTTAAAAAAGAGGATCTGTTCAGCGGTCTTTTTATAGCCGGTATATTTATCTTTTTTTCCTTCAGTGCTTTTACCGTTTTTGAATCACTAGAAAGGATTTTTTATGGTATTGAGATGCGCTTTGCCCTACCACATAGCATGGGCGGGGGCAAGGTCGCTATAGTAAACATAGATGAAAAGAGCCTGAAACATTTAGGCCCATGGCCCTGGCCAAGGCATATCATAGCAGAGATGGTCTCTATCTTAAAGGATAATGGTGCAAGGCTTATCGGTCTGGATCTCATCTTTAGCGAAAATGAACAAAATCAGGGTCTCCAGGAGGTGAGAGACCTATATCAAGCCATCCTGGACAGAGACAGGTCAAACAATAATACCTGGCTCCTTAATAAGCTGGAAGAGATTGAACAAAGGCTGGATAATGATAAAATATTATCGCAAAAAGTAAAAGATAGTGACATTGTTATAATGCCCGTAATCGGCAGCTTCGGGAAGTATGATACTGATCTTGTATTAACACAGGACTCTTTTCTGAACAAAAGCAGGATGCAACTGATCGGGGTTGAGTCAGGCCTTAAGGGCTTTATCTCTGTCAATGAATTGACAACGCCGTTTTTAACCCTGTCAGAAAACAGCCATGGGCTGGGGCATATAAATCTTTCCCCAAATAGATACATGAAGGGTCGGGTCCACCTCCTGTTTTTCGATTTCAGGGGTCATGTCATCCCATCCATGCCCTTTCGATTGGCATCAGAGTACATGGGTGAGCAGTATGATGTATTAACAATCCAGAAAAGCGGGATTCAGCTCGGAAAATCCATCATCCCATCCTCAAAAGGAGAGATCCTGATCAAATACAGGGGTGGACGACGATCCTTTCCATACTACTCCTTTGTCGATATACTTAAGGTTAAAAAGGTGCCCGCGGTGTTTGACGATAAGATAGTTCTTATCGGCTATACAGCCGAAGGAGGCGCTTCCATAGACACGCCTGTGGACCCGAAAATGCCCCGGGTGGAATATACTGCCAATGTGATAGAAGACCTGATGGGTGGACGATATCTTAAGCGCCCGGGCGCCATGCCCTATATCGAGGCCTTTATTCTTCTCATTCTGATAATGTTCTCCTCATTTGTCATGCCCCGGTCAGATTTTATTAACCGTGTAGGCGCCTCTGCGGGGTTGATTTTCCTTACCATCCTGATGGGAGTTGTCTCCTTTATCGCGCTGGATACCTGGTTTAAGTCTGTCTATATCTGCCTCGCACTGGTTGTGCTCTTAATTGAGATATCAATAAGGGATATAATTATAAGCCAGAGGACGATCGACATTAAATCCAAGGAGGCTATTGAGTCGAACAGAATGCTCGGGCTGAGTTTCCAGAGCCAGGGATTACTCGACCTTGCCTTTGAAAAATTCAGGAAGTGTCCCCTTGATGACGCGATGAAGGATGTTGTCTATAACCTGGGGCTGGATTACGAGCGTAAAAGGATGATAAACAAGGCCATTGCCGTTTATGAATATATTACCCAAACAGATCATAGTTTCAGGGACTTAAAGGGACATATACCAAAGCTGAGAAAGGTGATTGGCGCCATGCCTTTAAGCGATTCCGCGGGGAAAAAGGAAGAGAAGATCATAATCGCGGATGACCTGGAGATCAAACCAACAGTGGGACGATATGAGATAGTCAAGGAGTTGGGTCAGGGCGCCATGGGTATCGTCTATGAGGCAAAAGATCCACAGCTTAACCGTCTCCTGGCCATAAAGACCATACGTTTTTCCGATGAATTCGAAGAAGAGCGTGTTAAGGAGATCAAAGCCCGCTTTTTTAAGGAAGCAGAGATAGCGGGAAAATTATCACACCCATCAATAGTGTCTATCTATGATGTGGGAGAAGACTATGACCTGACCTATCTGGCAATGGAATATGTAAAGGGTGGAGACCTTAGTGCATACTGTCGTAAGGGATCGCTCCTTCCGCTTAAAAAAGTCCTGAATATTATAAGTGAGACAGCCATCGCCCTGGATTACGCCCACACTCAGGGAGTTATACATAGGGATGTTAAACCGGCCAATATAATGCTTTTAAAAAATGGAAGGGTAAAGGTCACGGATTTCGGGATTGCCAAGGCAGTCTCAACTTCCCAGACCAAGAGCGGCATAGTGCTCGGAACGCCCAATTATATGTCGCCTGAACAGATCAACGGCCAAAAGATCGACGGCCGCTCGGATATATTCGCCCTTGGAGTGGTCCTATTTGAATTGCTAACAGGGCAGGTGCCGTTTCATGGAAAAAATATGACAAACCTGCTCTACCAGATTACACAAGCCAGACATCCGTCAGCGCGAGAGATAAATCAAAAAGTCCCAAAGGCATGTGAACAGATAATTGATAAGGCCCTCATGAAACACCCTGATAAACGATTCCAGAGGGCGAATGATCTCGCAAAATATCTAAAGGCCATGATCAAAAAGATAGATCAGGTAGGAGCAGGAGCAAAAGGATAAGCTCTTCATGGTCACGATTTTTTCGGATCAGGACAATACCTCTCCTTGAGTCCTTTTTTATAGATCTTCCCTGAACCTGTCTTGGGTAGTTCAGAGACAAAATCAACGGATTTTGGGGCCTTATAACCGGCGATATGTTGTTTGCAGTGACTGATAATCTCATCTTCAGTGGCTTTATGGCCCGGCCTTAGCGCCACTATCGCCTTTACTGCTTCTCCCCATTTTGGGTCAGGCACACCGATAACAGCGGCCTCTAACAGGGAGGGGTGTGAATAGAGGACGTTCTCTACTTCCACTGAGTAGACATTCTCACCGCCCGTGATGATCATATCCTTTTTACGGTCCACGATATTCACGTATCCTTCTCCGTCTACCACGGCCATATCGCCGGTATAGAGCCAGCCTTCTTTAATCGTTTGGGCGGTCTCCTGGGGCTGATTCCAGTATCCTTTAGTGACGATATCTCCTTTGACTATAATCTCCCCCACCTCGTTATTGTCCGCTGTTATCTCTGTCCTGTCTTCCCTGACAACCTTAAGAAGAACACCCAGGAAAGGCCTCCCTGTTTTTACCCTGTAAACAAACTGCTCCTCGGTTGGAAGCCGGGAAAGTCTTTCCTTCAGGATGGAGACGGTAAGATACGGGCTTGTCTCTGTCATCCCGTAGGTCTGAATGTATTCACACCTGAAGGTCTCTATGATCTTTTTCACCAACTCAGGGGCAATGGGGGCGCCGCCGCTTAGAATCGTCCTGACATGGGAAAAATCATAGGATTCAACATGCGGGGTATTGACGAGCATGTTCAACATGGTTGGGATCATATTGGTTATGGTGACCTTTTCCTGTTGCATGCTTGAAAGAACCCTAGGAGGATCAAAATCAGGGACAACAACATGCTTTCCGCCAACCCAGGTAATGGCAAAGGTTGCCCACGCATCGGCAAGGTGAAAAAGAGGGGCCGCATGAATCCAGTTGTCATGATCGCCAAGTCTGAATTCCGCAATAGCTGCAAGGGCATGGGTGCATACATTCCTATGAGATAGCATCACCCCTTTGGGACGCCCTGTGGTCCCGCTCGTGTAATAGAGATGTGCCACATCATCATCAGATATAAGAGGCATAGGGGGAGGACTACCCGTACCTGCCCTTATTATATCCTCATAGTCAACCGATTCAGCCAAGGTCAAGCTCTCTCCCTTGCCTGTCCAGATGATCCGGGTCAGGTCTGTTTCCAGTTTCATGAGAGACTTCACAGGTTCCGTAAACCGCCTGTCGGTAATCAGAAGACAGGCCCCGGAGTCTTTTAATATCAAGGCCAGTTCTTCCGGAGAGAGTCTGAAATTGAGAAGATTCAGAATAGCCCCAATTTGAGCAACCGCAAAGTAGCTCTCCAGATATTCATGACTGTTTTGTCGCATGATGGCCACGCGGTCCCCTTTGCCGATACCCATAGACCTAAGAGCGTTGGCAAGACCATAGGCACGGTCCGCGAACTGTTGGTAGGTGAATCTCTGTCCGTCGCTGACAACCGCCTCTTTATCAGCATAAAGACTCACAGCCTTTTCCAGTATGAAAGGGATAATCATGGTATGGCTTGCTCCAGAGGTAAAGAATATACGTTTAATTACAGAACAAAAGAAGGGTTGAGTCCCGCAGGACTCAACCCCCGTTATCTTAAATCCATCTTGGACGATGATATGATCACGCGATCCCGAGCCTGAATTTCAGGGAATTAAGCGTGTTTTTCATGAGCATTGTTATGGTCATGGGGCCTACACCTCCTGGTACAGGCGTGATCGATCCGGCGATCTCCTTGGCCGCGTCAAAATCTACGTCACCGCGAAGGATAGCTATCTTTTTACCGGTCTTCTCACTGATCTTTTCACCTACGCGATTGACTCCCACATCAATTACGCAGGCTCCCGGTTTGATCCACTCAGGTTTTACAAGTCCGGGAACGCCGGCCGCGACTATCAGGATATCTGCCCGTTTGCAGTGAGCAGCCAGATCCTTGGTCCTTGTATGGACTACGGTTACGGTTGAATTGGCGCCAGGCCCTTTTTGGAGCATCATATTGGCTATTGGCTTACCTACGATGTTGGAACGCCCTACTACTACGACCTCTGCCCCGCTGGTCTCCACACCGGACCTGACAATCATCTCCTGGATACCCGCAGGCGTACATGGCGGGAACTTAACCGCGCGCCCCCCTATCATAAGACGACCGACATTGACAGGATGAAAACCGTCCACGTCCTTGTCCGGGTCGATGGCGTTAAGGATCTTTTTCTCATCAATATGCTTGGGGAGCGGCAGTTGTACCAGTATGCCATGGATTGAGTCATCATTGTTGTACTTGTCAATAAAGGCAAGCAGATCCTCTTCAGAGATGTCTTCAGGCTGGTTGTCCTGGATCTCTTTGAAACCCAGACGATTTGCTGTCTTGATCTTGAGAGTAACGTAGGAGATAGAGGCAGGATTTTCGCCGACCAGGATGGTCACGAGACCAGGCACAGCATCATGTTCCTCTTTGATCTTTTTCACTTCCTCTTCGATCTCATCAAGTATCTCTTCACGGATCTCAGTCCCTTTGATAAGTTTTGCGGTCATCTTTCTTCTCCTTTCCTGAAATAGTTATTAAATTTCTGATCTTATGTATATTTCAAAAGAGTTCTTATGAAATGCGTAACGATCCTATGTTCAAAAGGTTTATTAATAATGGTGAAAAGCCGGAATATATAGATGAAGTGGATATCACAAATGATATGAATTATCAAATATTAATTAGTGTCCCGAGTTTGCCGGCATTGGGATTAGAAAGATTTTTGAGATATGTCATGTCCTTCTAACTCTGCTTAGCAAAAGGACGTTTTTTAAGTCTTAGGACAATACCCGGTGAGATCGGTAATCAAGTTTTGGCCTTGTCCGGTGTTTTATTTATTGTAACTTGAAAACCACGTCCTTCTTCCGCCAAATTTGGCGGGAATTTTCGAGGGGCGTGGCTTCTTTACGTCATAGGACAATAACCGATGAGATCGGTTTGTCGCATATAGCATCTTAAACATCCGCAATCAAGTCTTGGCTTTGTCTGTCGTTTTCTTTGTTGCGATCAGTCCATCGACTATTTCAACAATATCTCTTACCCTCCACTGGGGCAGCATAAAAGGGTAGTCGTTTTCAGAGGAGACAGCAGGATGTTCCTGGTCTTCCGATTTTTTCTTGGCAAATATGTTTACAGTGTATTCTTTTTCCCCTTTTAGTTGAACGGTACAGATGGGGTCTGTAAATGACTCTTTTTCGCGGTCCTCAATCCAACTTTCACAACGGAGGGCGTAAAAGGCGGTGAGTAGTTTGTCTATATTGGTTTTGTCGCCTTTTAGTCCATCAGCGCTCTCCCAGATGGTTTCTTCTTTTTGAGGCTCTGCCTTCTTGGCGTCGTCCTTTTCCTTGGCGCTCTCCTCCAGGGGGATCTTTTTTTGTGTGAGAGTAATAGATTTATCAACCCTGTTGAGGTAAATCTCCCGGATCTCATCCTTTTCAAAGGAGAGGACGCTCTTGTCTCGGAGATCATCCACTGTCCGGTCAAAATTACCTCTGAAATATTCGCGGGCGTGGTAAACCCGGTGGTCGCCGGGAAGCCTTACAAAGGTGTGCTTATAGGATGCGGCCCCTTTGCCTGTTTCAAATTCTCTCTTCAAAGCGCTTCCCGCCCATGCCTTGACAGCTATCTTTTTTTCATCATCCAGATCGTAACGATGGTAGTTTTTAGATTCCGAAACCAGGGCGGTCATGGTCAGTTTCCCGATAATGTCAAGCATGTTTTTGACCATAGCCTGATCTGCCGGATATCCTTTCGGGGCGATCTGCCATGTATCCACTTTTTTATCCAGTACTATGGAGGTACCATGTTTGGAGATCTCGATCTTGGAGATGTCCGCTTCGACAACTTCGGGAAGTTCAGGCAACTTGTAGTGACTCCCGTCCTGAGTGCGCAGGATCAGGTAGAGGATTAGCGCCAGGATTATCAAAACAAGTATGATCTGTTCTTTCTTTATCTGCATGTGTACCCTCACATAGAAACCGTTATGATCTAATTTGATTTAATAAAACCATGAAAAGGAAAAATTACGAAACCCGTTAATGCAACTGATCACTTCTGGAACATTATCCGGATACGTCTCCTTCGGGTGTGCCGGAGGAACCAGACCAGAAGTCCAAAAAGGGCCACCAGTATCGGCAGGCCAATAATATTAAAGGATTTGATAACGGTCTTGGTCCCGGCACCCGTATCTTTCAAAGGGTTGAAGCGATGCTCTTTGCTTCGCATAAAGGCTATCGCTTCCCGATTGTTAAGGTAGTCAAGTATGTTCATGATAAGCGTTGAGTTGGTGGTCCATCCCTGCGCGTCCAGTATGCTGTCTCTGAGTATGGTAGAGGAGGCGATAAGCAGGATTCTGCCCGGCTTACCCTTGGCTATGATTTCGCCTTCATCCTCGATATTCGGAAGACCGGTGACGGCCTTTTCTCCGGCCGATTTTCCCTTGTCTGCGATTTTGGAATCATCATCTCCGGTCTCTTTATCAGCAGATTGTTCCTTGTCCGTTTTTTCGGCGTCATCATTTTCTGATTCTTTCTCGGGTATGGATTTCCCCGCGAAATAGCTGGGGAATTCTCCCTCAAGCATATATGCCAGGGGCAGACTCTTCTGTTTATCCGGTGGGGGAGGCTGAATCGTCATGGGGTTAAGGTCGATCCTTCCGCTCATCTCCCAGGATTTTTCCGATGATGAGAACAGTCTGTGCGCCTGAAGACCGTTCTCCTTGATACGTTCGGCGTTTATCTCCAGGGGAGAGATCATCGCGACAACCAGGACCTTGATATTATTCATGATCCCCATGTCCTTGTTGATAAATTGATTCTTGATGAACGGGGCAAAATAGATGGCCTGTTCACCTCCTCCCATGCTTTCCGGGGTTTCCTGTTTGTAACAGTTTTCGTCCATTGTATAGGATCTCTTCATACTGATCCCGTAATGCTCCAGTAGTTTTTCAAGCCCTGTATTCAGAGGGATATATACTGGGGGGCGGTTGCCGGGGGGCCTGACCTCGTTGAAGGTGTCCAGGAACAGGGCCAAGTTTTTCCCTCTCATCAGGAACTGGTCGATCTGAAATAGCTCGTAATCGGTAAACCTCTCCGTTGGCCGGGCGATTACAAGACAATTAAGGCCGTCGGGGATCGGTTCATCCTTGAGATTGACATCTTTGATAGTATAGGTCTGTGAGACAAGGGTATTGAAGTTGGAGGCGGCAGCCGGCTGCATTTGACCCATCGGGCCGGCGCTTGGTCCGGCTGATATTGTGAGGGTCCCGTGATCCGCCAGGTAGCCCAGATCTTCGTTGATACCTATGAGCGATTCCATATTCTCGTTGATGATCTCTTCCAGATCATCCATGTCAGCCATTTCGTAACGGGTTCCGATGATAGGGAGCCGTAAGACACGGATCAGAGGGATGTTCACCTTTTTATCCCCGTATTCCATCACAAGACCGATGGAACCTTCACCTTCTTCGAGCTTTTTTTCCGGCATGGACTGCCATTTAAGGGTCAGGATGTCATATTCTTCCATTTTCTTTTCCAGGCCGGCATCCTTTGTCGGGTCCAGATATGCAAATTCCAGTTTTCCGTAGTTATTCAGGTTCAGTTTTTCCACGGCACCTTCCAGCGCTTCGGGAAGTTTTGGAAGTTCGTCCAGTCCCATATAGGTTGCAACGGTCTCCAGGGAAGAGGAGAGAAATAGTTTGATGCGGACCTTTTCAGGAAGGCCGAGGAGGGCGCTGATTTTATTGTTCATTTTCTGGATAGCAGTTGTAAGCCTGTACTCCAGCCTTTCCGTAGATGTAATGGTGGGGATCCGTTCAATGATGTCGCCGTGGATCAATACAAGACCCATATAGACCTTCTGAAATTTGACCTCATCCTCTTCTATAAGCTGAATCTGGATAGGATGGACCCCATAGTTTTGCGCCATCTCCTGATTTTTCCTTGCCTCCTGACTGATGTCGCCCTCTTCGGCGCTGACACCGTAAAAATGGTAGTTGAAATATTGATTTGCATGATTGGAATATTCTTCAAGGAGATCGCGGAGGTATCTCTCCGTGTTGTTGTGGGGAGCAGGGAGGTTTTTCGTGAAAAATACCTTAACAGTCAGGGGCTCTGATAGTGTGGAGACCACCTGTTGGCTGGCTTCACCGATTGAGTACATCTTATTTTTCGTCAGATCTGCCCTGTAAAAAAGGGTAATGCCGGCCACATTGATCAGTACGATGACAACCAGATAGGTGAAAAATTTAATATAATTTCCTGATCTATCTTTCACTCCCATTTATGTCCTCCTTATCTTTTTTCCTGCATAACCAGGTGAGCGCCGTAGAGACCGATAAAGCTTACACTCAGAAAGTACAGGATATCACGCGAATCAATAACTCCCTTTGAGATGTTCTGGAAGTGAAAATCCGCTCCAAGATATCCAAAGAATCCCAGTAAAGACCTGGGAAGAAAAAAGAGCATCTTATCTATGAGGGTCAGACCGAAGCAGATGGCCACCCCGATAATAAAGGCTATGATCTGATTTCTGGTCAGAGACGAGGCAAACAGTCCGATTGCAGAAAATGCGGCGCCTAACAAAACAGCGCCGATGTATCCGCCCACGACAGGTCCCCAATCCAGTTGGCCAAGGAACGAGATGGTGACGGGATACGAGATGGTGGGGATCAGCATTGCCGCAATGAACGCGACACTGGCAAGGAATTTGCCAAGAACAACATCAGTAAATGTCACGGGCATGGTGAGCAGGATCTCATAGGATCCGATATTCAGTTCCTCTGAGAAAAGCCTCATTGTGATGGCTGGGACAACGAACGGAAAAATAACCGGGAGCAGCGTAAAAAAGTTTCGGAGCCCCGCTTGGCTGAAGAGGAAAAAGGTCGTAAAAAAGAACCACCCGGTCACCAGTAGAAAGATGGATATAACGATGTAAGCTATGGGTGAGGCAAAATAGGACCTGAATTCTTTAATAAAGATGTGTTTAACCTGTCGCATATCAGCTCTCCTTGGTGAGTTCCTGGAATACCTTTTCAAGGGATTGAGTCTCCTGGTGAAGTTCCAGCAGAATCCAGTCTGTCGGCTTGACTCTTTGATAGATCTCCTCCCGGAGATCCGCAGAGGACCTGCATGTGAGCCTTAGGTGCAGAATCTCCTCCCCCTCTTCTCCAACGACCTTATTAACGCGGTTAATCCCGTCAATGGATCTAAGCTCCGACTCCGCGGCCTCAAAACCGGCGTTCTTCAGGGAGATGTTAATGAGATATTCCCCGCCGGCAGATTGCCTGAGGGTTTCTATGCCGCCATCCGCGACTATTTTGCCCTGGTTAATGATGATTACCCGGTTGCACGCGGCCTCAGCTTCACTCAGGATATGGGTAGAGATGATGATGGTCTTCTCTTTCCCGATCCGTCTGATTATCTCCCTGATTTCAGCGATCTGGTTGGGGTCGAGGCCGGCAGTGGGTTCGTCGAGGATCAGTATCTCCGGATCATTCATCATGGCATGGGCAAGGCCTACCCGCTGTTTATAGCCCTTGGAACACACTCCAATGGGTTGGTGCATGATCTCATTGATTCCGCAGAGATCCGCCAGCTGGTGAATGCGGGATTTTTTCCGTCCTCCGTCAAGTTCCCGGATATCCGCAACATAGTTCAAGTAGTCATAAACCAGCATGTCATGGTAGAGGGGAGCGGATTCAGGAAGGTATCCTATGAGCTTCTTGATCTCCAGGGGATACTTATCGATATCATAGTCCTTGACACGAATACTGCCTGACGTGGGCCGGAGAAAACCGGTCAACATCCGCAGTGTGGTGGTTTTGCCTGCGCCGTTAGGACCCAACAACCCCACGATTTCGCCCTTCTGGATGTCAAAGTTGATCTGATCCACGGCACATAGATCATGATAATATTTGGTCAGGCTTTCCACATGGATCATCTCTCTCTCCTTATATCAAGAATCAGGACATGTTAATTCGTCCGGTTTGTATATTATTAAAACAGGTTACATAGCAATTGATCTGTTGGCTAAATTCGGACCGGACATGTCACAAGAAAGTGTGTGGTAGGTATTTTTATAACACTATTCTTCGACGTACACAATTAAGGTTGGTTCATATATCATGTGCCAATCAAAATTTCAACTATTTTATTTAACATAAAAATCCATGCCCTCTGGGCATGGTCAGAGAAAATTGGCTCTGCCTGAAAAGGGTAATCTATCCGGCAATGACTATCTATGCAAGACGATATCTACTACCTTTTGAGGAAGTGGCCAAATATTTGGGCTTTGCCAAGTTAGTTGCAGATTCCGAAGGATTCAGAGACATAAAACCTAAATATTTGACCACTGCAGAGTCAAGTGGAATTCTAAAAAGATATCGTCTTGAAGAGACAGCCATCGCCTCCTATGGTCAATATACCCTTTTAGGGTGCAAACAAAGCCACGTCCTTGGGGCATGGATTTTGATGTTAAATTAAAGCCTTTCCAGAAGCCTGTTATGCAGGTTATCGAATGAACCGTTTGACATGATCAGGATCACATCGCCTCTCCGAACCTGCGCGAGAATCTCATGGAGCAGATGAGTTGTATCAGGGCAGTAGAAGGCCTTAAGCCCCCTTTGAGTCAAGTCCTTAACCAGTTTTCTAGATGAAAACCTTTCATGAAGAGGTATCTTCTCCATCATGGGAGGCTCGGGTATCAGCACTATGTCGGACAGGTCAAATGAGGCGCTGTATCTTTCCTGAAATATATTGCGACGGCTGGAGTTGGACCTCGGCTCAAAGATGGCCATCAGTCGTCGATCGTCGAACCTCTCTTTTACGGCCTGAATAGTCTTTTCTACGGCGGTGGGATGATGGGCAAAATCGTCCAGGACCAGGATTCCTCCTTTTTCTCCTATTACCTCCTGCCTCCGTTTGACACCTCTGAAACTTTCGAATGCCCGGGAAAGGACTGAAGGTTCTATCTTCAGATGCTCGGAGAGGACAACAACAGGTAGAAGGTTGGAGATATTGTACTGACCGTAAAGGGGGGTCAGAAGCGAAATATATTCCTTTTCTTGCTTTAAGATCTTCAGGCCGGTAAGGCCTTTCTGAATCGAGATATCAACGGCCCTCCAGTGTGCTCCCTCGGTCAGACCGTATGTTATTACCGGGCATTTTGCCCTTTTTGATTCAGCAATAACTATAGGGTCATCGCCGTTTGCGATAAGCAGACCGTCCTGCGGGACAAGATCGATTAGCCGGCGAAAGGTTGCAATGACGTGGTCAAGGTCCCTGAAGATGTCTGCGTGATCAAATTCTATGCTCGTCAGGATCGTAGCCCATGGGGCATAGTGCAAGAATTTCGGGCCTTTATCAAAAAAGGCCGTATCGTATTCATCCCCTTCAATAACAAAGTAAGGGCCGTCTCCTAACTTGAAACTCCGGTGAAAATTATTTGGTATGCCTCCTATCATAAAGCCCGGGTCCATACCTGCCTGCTCAAGGACCCAGGATACGATAGTCGATGTTGTCGTCTTCCCATGAGTCCCGGAGATAACAATGGATCTCTTCCCTTTCATGGCAAATTGCCTGAGTGCCTGGGGCATGGAGATATAGGGTATTTTAAGCCGGGAGAGTTCGATGGCTTCAGGGTTCTTCCTTGTAATAACATTGCCCACTATGACAAGATCAGGTACAGGAGTCAGGTTTGCCGGACCATATCCTTTCATAACGGGGATAGAGAGATCCTCAAGAAAATGACTCATGGGAGGGTATACATTCTCATCAGAACCAGTCACAAGGCAACCTCTCTGTTTCAGGATGCCTGCGAGGGAGGCCATTCCTGTGCCGCAGATTCCCATGAGGTGAATATGGCCCGGACTGGCTGGAACTATGTTGAGTTCAGGGGGTAGCAAGGCAGAATGGTTTGTATTGGTGTTTTGAGTATCCATTGAATTTTAGATATCATCCTCCTGCCTAGCAGACTGTCGGACTTGGTCCGACAGTCTGCTATATAATATTTTGTCTTTCTTTTATTTTGAATAGATTATTCCCATACGTAGAAAAAATCTGTGTAACGCATCGTAAATTTCTTTATTAACCTTCAAATGAAGCTCCAAAAGGATGCTTAAAATACAATAATAATTATATATAAATGGCAATATATAAACTAATCAGAATAGAATATCAGTGAAATATTTTTTAGGAGCATGGCGGACAAAATCCGACAGGCTCCTAGTCTGCTGATAAAGATAATAATGCCAAAAACTTAAAAAAGTTGCTAAAAAATTATTGCCTTTTGTAAAAAAAGGTTTTATGTTTTACTGTCTTAAGATTTATCATTAGGAGATAACCAATGTCAAAGGTATGCGATATCTGCGGTAAAAGACCACGGGTAGGATATAATATTAGCCACGCTCACAATAAGAACAAGAAAAGATGGTATCCAAACCTTCAAAAAGTAAGGACCGTTCAAAACGGCCAGGCTAAAAGATTACGGGTCTGTACCAGTTGTATTAAATCCGGCAGGGTTGTAAAGCCGTAATGATCCAATTGCTTAAGGTTTATATATCCCTTTGTAATTATGATATGTTTTATGGTGATTGGTCTCACCCATATTCACCTTTTCCTGAGCGTTTCCTGTATCGAGGCTCACGGCAGAAGGGCACTGCCTGAGCCTTAACCGCCATGAACAGATCCTCATCAGGTTTCTAAATTCTTTCAACAAGCAAGACATCTTTTAACTTTTTTATGGCACCCATAATTCCCTCAAGTTGTTTATAGTCCTCTACCTCTATAGTAAAAAAGGATACGCCTTTTTTATCCGTTGTGGTCTTAACCTCGGCCTGGATAATATTTGCATCTTTCTGGGCCATAATCGCACTGATATCAGCCAGGATCCCTTTTTTATCCAATGAAGTAACCTTTAGACTGGCTAAATAGACATCCTGAGCAGAGGGTTCCCATAAGACTTCCACCACACGTTCCTGGTCAACGTCAAGGATGTGCCGACAGTCGTATTTATGTATGGTGACTCCTCGACCCCGCGTTATAAACCCTATAACATGTTCACCCGGCAATGGATGACAGCATTTGGCAAAACGAACCAGCATATCATCAAGCCCCTTGACCTTGATGCCCCGGGTACTCTTTTTCCGTGTGAGACGAGAAACCACTTTACTGACCAGGCCGGTGTGTATCTCCTCTTCAATCCCCAGCTTAGGTTTGAGGCGGCCCATGACCTGGTTAACGGATATCTTTCCGTATCCCATGCTGGCAAGCAGATCCTCAATGGAATGGAAGGAAAAGTCCTTTGCAACCGCAGAGACCTGCTCATTTTTCATGATGTTGGGAAGGGTCAGGTTGGATTGTTCAAGACCCT
The DNA here is from genome assembly GCA_019313825.1 of Deltaproteobacteria bacterium. Taxonomy (GTDB): domain Bacteria; phylum Desulfobacterota; class DSM-4660; order Desulfatiglandales; family HGW-15; genus JAFDAM01. The sequence continues at coordinate 20,541 of JAFDAM010000010.1, read as the reverse complement.
TTTCCAGGATGCTCCTGCCGAGGATGATGCTTTCATCTCTTTCCTGATTCTTTATCCAGTGCCTGATCTTGCTCTTTGCGCGGGAGGTCTTTACAAAATCAAGCCAATCCTTGCGTGGGTGCTGTTTGCTGGAGGTTATAATCTCAACGATATCGCCGTTTTTCATCTGGTATCTAAGGGGAACCATCTTATTGTTCACCCTTGCCCCGCTGCATTTCTCTCCTACCTCGGAGTGGATGCTATAGGCAAAATCAACGGGGGTCGCGCCTTTTGGAAACTCTTTCACAGCTCCCTTGGGCGTGAATACATAGACCTCATTGGGAAAAAGGTCCATCTGGACCATCTCTATGAATTCCTTGGGGTCCCGGAGATTTTTTTGCCATTCCAGGAGCTGTCTCAGCCATGCAAACTGTTTCTGATCGGTCTTGTCCGCTAACAGGCCCTCTTTATACTTCCAGTGCGCGGCAATGCCTTCCTCTGCTACCTTGTCCATCTCCCATGTACGGATCTGGATCTCCATCCTTTGACCAAGGGGACCTATGACCGAGGTATGGAGTGACTGGTACATGTTTGCCTTTGGCAGGGATATGTAATCCTTAAATCTTCCCAGAACAGGCTTCCACATGGAATGGATAATGCCCAGGACCTCATAACACTCCTTTAAGGAATTCACAATTACACGGAACGCCAGGAGGTCGTAAACCTGATCCACATTCAGGTTCTGATCCTTCATCTTTGTGTAGATGCTGTAGAAATGCTTATGCCTGCCCTTGATGGTGATGCCTGTCTTGGCCTTTTCCAGCCTTTCGGATAGCAGCTTTTTTACGTCCCGAATGAAGTTTTCCCTGGCCCCGCTTCTTGCCGCTATCCCCGCCCTGATCTTCTCATAGATCTCATGTTCAAGGTAGTACAGGCATAGATCTTCAAGGCTGGATTTAAGCCAATAGATACCCATTCTGCCTGCTAATGGCGCATATATATCAAGGGTTTCCTTTGCGATGGATATTTGCTTTTCCGGGACATGAAAACCTAGGGTTCGCATATTATGCAGCCTGTCCGCGAGCTTGACCAGGATAACGCGTATGTCCGTGGTCATGGCCAGGATCATTTTCCGCATATTCTCTGCCTGGCGCTCTTCACTGTTGTCAAACGGCATCTTGCTGATCTTTGTCACTCCATCCACGATATTGGCCGTCTCCTTGCCAAAGAGACGTTTTATCTCGGAGAGTTCCGCATCCGTGTCCTCGATGGTGTCATGCAGGAGGCCTGCCACAACACTGATTACATCCATCTTCATCTCTGTGAGGAGATAGGCTACTTCTAAAGGGTGTGAAAGGTAGGGCACACCGGAGAGTCGAACCTGGCCTTTATGGACCTTGGCAGAATAGACGTATGCTTTTTCTATAAGGCTTGTGTCTGCCTTGGGGTGATAAATAATGAGTTGTGAGGTAATATCATTTAGTCGAATCATGAAGTTTGTCTACTTTTTCCATTATTAAGGCAGGGGCGTCCTGAAGAGAGATAAGGGTGCTCTCCTCTTCCGAGCGCGCCTTCATCTCTATCTGTCCGTTTTTAAGGTGCCGTGTTCCTATTGTAATACGCAAAGGCGTTCCCAGGAGGTCCGCGTCCTTGAATTTAAATCCAGCCCTCAAGTCCCTGTCATCCAGCAGGATATCAAGGCCTTTTTCTGACATCTCTCTGTAAATATTTTCAGCCGCGTCAATCACTTCTTTCTCGTTCATCTGGAGCGGGAGGATTACCACTTCAAAGGGGGCGATGGTGATAGGGAAGATAATCCCGTCCTTGTCATGATTCTGTTCAATGGCGGCCGCCACGGTCCTGCCGACGCCAATACCGTAACAACCCATGACAATGGGCTTCTCTTTACCGTGCTTGTCCAGGAAAACCGCGCCCATGGTCTCGCTGTATTTGGTCCCCAGTTTAAATACATGGCCCACCTCAATACCCTTTCCGAATCGTATTTCACCTCCGCATCTGGGGCACGAATCGCCCGGCATGGCAACGCGCAGATCGCCGAATGTGTCCACATGAAAATCTCTCTCCGTATTCACGTTTCGCAGATGCAGGTCTTTCTTGTTTCCTCCGGTGACAAAGTCTTTCATCCCCTTTATTGCATAGTCTGCTATTATCTTCATTGTAAGGCCGTGAGGCCCCGCAAAACCTATTGGCGCGCCGGTGGCCTCGGCCACAAGTTGCGGGTCAGCCAGTTCCAACTGCTCCGCTCCAAGCATATTTTTCAGCTTGATCTCATTCAGTTCGTGATCACCCCTGATCAGCGCGGCAACCACCTCCTCGTTCGCCTTAAGGATCAGCGTCTTTACAAGCTGATCCGGTGAAATGGACAGGAAGGCCGTGACCTTTTCAACACTCTTCATATCAGGTGTCTCTACCTCTTCAAGGGGTCCCATCTCCTTCTCATTTACGGAGCCTGCCTCATCATCGGTCCGTCTCACTTCAGCCTTTTCAAGGTTCGCGGCATGGTCACAGTTCAGACAGCTGACGATATAATCCTCGCCCGTATCGGCCAGTACCATAAATTCATGGGAGAAGCTGCCGCCAATGCTTCCGGTATCAGCCTCCGCTGCCTTGAATTTTAGACCGCACCTTCGAAATATATTATTATAGGTCTTAAACATTATCTCGTAACTTCTGTCCGCCCCTGCCTCGTCCGCATCAAAACTGTAAGCATCCTTCATCAAAAATTCCCGGCAGCGCATAATACCGAACCTCGGCCGTATCTCGTCTCTGAACTTGTTCTGGATCTGGTAGAGATTTACGGGCATCTGTTTATAGGAATGTATCTCTCTCCTTACCAGGTCGGTGATGACCTCCTCATGGGTGGGGCCCAGGCAGGAGTCCCGGTTGTGACGGTCCTTGAATCTAAAAAGCTCACGGCCGTAATAGTCCCATCTGCCGCTTTCCTCCCATAGTTCCGAGGGCTGTACCGCGGGCATCAGTATCTCAATGGCGCCTGACCGGTTCATCTCTTCACGGATAATATTTTCTACCTTTTTTAATGACTTGAGTCCGGCGGGGAGATACGTATAGATCCCTGAAGCAAGCTTCCTGATCAGACCAGCCCTGAGCATCAACCTGTGACTGACGATCTCTGCCTCAGCCGGTGTCTCTTTGAGTGTGGGAATAAAATAATTGGAATATCGCATAATAGTAAATCAAACCTCTCCTTATCATCTATTATCGTAACTATTCAGGTTGTTTAGGCTGTAGGATAAAGGCTATCTGGTTTAGGCTATAGGCTATAGGCTAAAGGCTATTAGGTTTTTCCCATTGATCAAATTGGGGCACCCTTCAACGATATTTGATGGAACTGAAATCGCCACTCTTCTCATTTGGGAAGTCAACCCATATATTTCCTCCTTAGAAAATACTCTATGAGCTCGATAGATCAGAAGCGCCACTTCGTCAGCCAATTCAAACGCTCTGAGCGACCTATGATCACGCATCATTCTCTCTTACAGCCTAAATGCCTACAGTCTATCTACCTGAGCAGTTACCTATTATCTATCATTGGTCCTCAGGCCATGCGCTTTGCCCTATGCGCCTTGCGCCCTGCTCTCTGCGCTACGCGCCTTGATCAACCAGTTTTTTAACTTCTTTTATCAATACTTCGGCCAGTTCCTTTTCAGGGAGTTTCTTCACTACCTCACCCTTTTTAAACAGGACCCCCTGTCCTCGACCTCCCGCAATTCCTATATCGGCTTCCCTGGCCTCACCCGGGCCGTTCACCACGCATCCCATAATAGCCACCTTGGGAGATGATTCTATCCCCTGGATCTCCTTCTCAACCCTCTCAACGATATTGAAGAGGTCTATCTCGCACCTGCCACAGGTGGGACAGGATATGATCTCCGGCCCGCGATGTCTGAGATCAAGGGCCCGCAGGATCTCATAGGCTACCTTTACCTCCTCTACCGGGTCTCTGGATAAAGAGACGCGGATCGTGTCTCCGATCCCTTTGTAGAGCAGGATGCCGATTCCGATGGCGTTCTTTACGGTGCCTGATATGAGTGTCCCTGCCTCTGTGACGCCGAGATGAAAGGGATAGTCTACCTCCCGGCTCAACAGCTCATAGGCTGATATAGTGTTTAGCACATTGGAGGATTTTAAGGAGATCTTTATCTTTTCAAATCCCAACTCCTCAAAGAGACGGATATGCTCAAGGGCGCTTTCCACCATTGCCACAGGTGTGGGGCGCCCGTATCTGTCGAGGATCTCTTTCTGAAGCGAGCCCGCGTTTACCCCAATCCTTATTGGTATATCCCCGGCACGAGCCTCCTTTATTATCTTCTGGATCGCCTTTCGTCCGCCAATGTTTCCGGGATTGATTCTGAGTCCGTCTGCTCCTCCCCTGATGGCGGCAATTGCCAGGCGATGGTCAAAATGTATATCCGCGATCAGCGGGGGAGACACCCTTGACTTGATCACCTTGAAGGCATTTGCTGCCTCCTCATCGGGAATTGCCAGGCGAACGATCTCACAGCCCGCTTCATGGAGCTGTTGAACCTGGTCCATTGTAGAGGATATATCCCGGGTGTCCGTATTGGTCATGGACTGGACCGCAACGGGCGCCCCGTTACCGATAGGAATATCTCCCACGAATATCTGACGACTCTTCCTCTTATTGTGATTCTCTGCCAATCTGTATTCCTGTTAGATCTCTCTTATTTAGATTAGTATAAAAACATGGGTTTACCGGCAACATGCCGGATCTTTGGCCGATACTCTTCTACATCGTAGAGCTCTCTCACATCCACTCTCTTCTGCCCGGTGGAGACGGTACTTAAGGGAATATCCGTATAGATCCCGCCGCTCAGTGCCACAAGCCTCCCAAAGATGCTCTTCAGGAAGAGGTCGATAGCCATATTCGCATAATTGACAGCCACCATCAGATCCAGGGAGTCAGGGGTGCCGCTTCTCATCAGATAGGAGAGCCGTTGATTCAGGACATTCTCTCCTGTGATCTCCTTTAACATGGTGCCGGTCAGTTCTCCGATCCCTCCCAGTTTTTTATGGCCATAGGCATCGGACGCACCTGAAAGGAGCATATCACCGCCGGTCATGGTGGCGCCTTCGGATACGGTGAGCATGGCATAGTTCTTCGGGTTGGCCTTCTTATCATCCATGATGAGTTCCGCGAGTTTGTTAAGATCAAACGGGACCTCCGAGATGATGGAGCGGTCTACGCCGGCAAGGTATGCGGATATCAGGGAGGTCTCGCCGCAATACCTGCCGAAAAGCTCAATAACCGCAATACGTTCATGGGAGCCCGTTGAGGTCCTGAGGGCGTGGATGAAGCTCACGCTTCTGGTGACGGCAGTTGAGAACCCGATGCAGTAGTCGGTCCCAAAGACGTCATTATCCATGGTTTTGGGTATGGCGATGACAGGGAATCCCTCTCGATGCATCCTGTCCGCGAAACTGAGGGTGTCGTCACCCCCTATGGGGATAATAGCGTCGATACTCATGTGCTCCATATTTTTTAATACGAGGGATGTAAAATCCTTTACATCTTCCCCCTTTTTAAACTTTCTCTTGAGAAAGGCCGGGACATCCTTTTTCCTGGCTGCGCTTGGGTTGGTCCTGGATGTATGCAGATAGGTTCCGCCGGTACGGTCGATGGTCCTGACGTCTGACAAGGTCAGTTCCATAACGCACTCCCGATTTCCCTTGGGGTCTTTAGGATTATAATGCAGGGCCCCGCTCCAGCCCCTTCTTATGCCGACAACCCTGATCCCTTCACTGTATGCCCGGTTAACAAGGGCCTTGATACAGGGATTAAGACCCGGCACATCCCCGCCGCCGGTAAGAATGCCGATTGTGGGTTTTTTCTTTCTCATCATAGACTCCTTTCAAGGTTACTTAATCAATAAAAAAGCCATGAAAAAAAACTCCCGGCATTCTAACCTAACTTTGGTTATTAGGAAAGTAATTATTCATGTTAAATATGGAAATACCTGACCTTTTTTACATATCAGTATCAATGGGCTCTGTCTATACGGGAGGAGGGCTATGGCGCATGGCGCATAGCGCATAGCGCATGGCGTTGTGAAATGGTTATCCTGTCTCTCACTATAACTTTACAAAAAAGGAAAAACTTACTATCTTAACTCCACTATTATATGGAGGTATCGAGATGTCGGCTTCAAAAAAGATCCAGGATGCTATTAAAGGCTCTTCCTGGATCAGAAAAATGTTTGAAGAAGGAGCTATGAGAAAGGCGGAATTCGGTGAAGAAAACGTCTTTGACTTCAGTCTGGGCAACCCGAACCTGGAGCCGCCCATTGAGTTTAAGCAGGCCCTTAAGAGACTGGTGGAGGACGATACCCCGGGTCAGCATGCGTATATGTTAAATGCCGGTTATACCGATACAAGACAGGCAGTGGCCGACTATCTCACAAGGAACAATCAGGCGGCGTTTTCACCTGATGATATTGTCATGACCGTCGGGGCGGGGGGGGCATTGAATGTCATCCTCAAGACCATCCTTAACCCCGGTGAAGAGGTGATAATACCCAGCCCGTACTTTGTGGAGTACAACTTCTATCTGGATAATCATCAGGGCGTGCCCAGGATAGTGAGCACTATGCCTGATTTCTCCCTTGATCTTGATGCCATTAAGGATGCCGTTTCAGAGAAGACAAGGGCTGTTCTGATAAATTCCCCGAATAATCCGACCGGAAAGGTCTACTCCCCAGGGGAGCTTGATGTACTGGGAACGATACTTACGGATTGCAGCAGGAAATTTGGTCAGCCCATATATCTCATCTCTGATGAGCCCTATCGAAAGATTGTCTATGATGGTATAATCGTACCGAGTATATTTGACGCCTACAGCGAGAGTTTCGCGGTTACATCCTTTTCCAAGGACCTCTCTCTGCCCGGGGAGAGGATAGGGTATGCGGCCCTCAATCCCGATATCTCGGACAGGGATATTATCGCCGCGGGTATGGTATTCAGTAACCGGGTGATCGGATTTGTAAATGCCCCGGCCCTTATGCAGAAGGCAATCACCGGTCTGCTGGATATCAGCGTAGATATATCTATCTATCAGAATAGAAGGGATATGCTGTGTGAAGGGCTGGCATCATGCGGGTATGAGATTGATAAGCCTGACGGCGCCTTTTATCTCTTCCCCAGGACCCCGATAGAAGATGATGTGGCATTTGTGTCCGCGCTTCAGGAGGAGAATATTCTGACAGTTCCGGGGAGCGGCTTTGGCGGTCCCGGACATTTCAGGATCGCATACTGCATAGCCGACACTACCATTGAGAGGTCCTTGTCCGGCTTTGAGAAGGTGATTAAAAGGTTTTAATAAATATCGGCTATTATGATCATTAAATGAAAACCACTGATCGAGATCCTCTGGTCTTGGATTATTACTCCGGTTGACATTTAGGTCGGCTGAAACCATGTTGGAATACAGAAAATACAAAGGAGTAATTCAATGTATTCAAAGACTCTTTCACTAAGATTTCCAAAAAATATCGTTAATGAGCCCATAGTCGTAAACCTGGTGACAAAGTTCGACCTTACATTCAATATCCTTAAGGCGACCGTCTATCCGAGAAAAGAGGGCTTCATGGTAATGGAATTGAGCGGCCGGCGTAAAAATTACCATAAAGGGGTTCGTTATCTGAAGGACCTTGGAATAAAGGTGGAAAGCATCGGGCAGGATATCAGAAGGAATGAAGAGATGTGTTTTCAGTGCGGCGCCTGCACAGCCGTATGCACAACCAATGCCCTTTATATAAAAAGACCGGAAATGGAGGTTATCTTTGACAGGGACAAATGCAGTGCCTGTGAATTATGCGTGGCAGCGTGCCCGGCCCAGGCCATGAAAGCCAAGTTTGACAAGAGTCTGCTTGAATGATCCGGATATGAAATATCTGTCATGGAAATAAAACCCTCTACAGTATTGGTGGCCCTGAGCGGGGGGGTGGACAGCTCTCTTGCTGCTGCCCTGTTAAAAGAAGCAGGGTGGGGTGTGGCGGGTCTCCATCTCCTGCTCCCTACCTCTCCTGAGAAAAGAAGCGCGAAGATAGATCTGGTCAAAGGGGTCGCCGAACACCTAAACATTCCGATCTCCTTCGAGGATATGGAAGAGGAGTTCAACCGGCTGGTTGTTGACCCCTTTACAGACTCATACCTGAGAGGTCTCACCCCGAACCCTTGTGTCATGTGCAATCAGGTAATAAAATTTGACTGTCTTCTCCGCAATGCTGAAAAAGATGGGATCAGGTATATAGCTACAGGACATTACGTGAGGCTTATAAGAGGGGAAAGTCAGTCTGTGGAGCTTTTTAGGGGCAAGGACAGGGATAAAGAGCAGTCATATTTCCTGCACCGCCTGACCCGGTCACATTTAGAAAGATCCGTATTCCCCCTGGGAGATATGACAAAGGAGAAGACCCGCAGTCTTGCGCAAGAGATGAAGCTGCCAACCCGGTTAGAACCGGAGAGCCAGGAGATCTGTTTTATCCCTGGTAATGACTACCGTCGGTTTCTTGAGCACAGAGAGGGACCAGGCCTAGAAAAAGAGGGGGATATCATCGACAGAACCGGAAGAAAAGTGGGTGAGCATTCAGGGACCTATCAGTATACCGTCGGCCAGAGGCACGGGCTAGGCATAGCCTCGTCCCGGCCGTATTATGTCATGGAGATAAGACCGGAGGGGAATCAGGTGATCGTTGGGAGAAAAGAAGATCTTTTTTCTCGTAGCGTGGATGCGGATTCGTTTAACTGGGTGAATGGAGCGCCTCCGGAAAGGTCTATGAAGGTGATGGCCCAGATCCGTTACAGGCATGATGCAGCGTCTGGCCGGCTTGAGATTATATCTCCGGACAAGGTCAGGCTGGAGTTTGATGAACCTCAGTCGGCCGTGACTCCCGGGCAGGCCCTTGTCTGTTATGGTGGAGAACGCCTCCTGGGCGGAGGGTGGATAAGACGCAAAGCGCAGGGCGCATAGGGCAGGGCGCATGGCGCAAAGGGCAGGGCGCATGGCGCATAGCGCAAAGGGCATAGCGCAGGGCGTGAGGTCCAATGTCAACTGATAACTAATAACCGATAACCGAATTACTGATCACTAATGGCGACATCTTTCAAAATAGTAACCCTCGGTTGCAAGGTGAACCAGTATGAGTCTGCCTTTCTCATTGAGTCGCTTATTAACGCTGGATGGCGCCAGGTCTCAAAGGATGACGAGGCAGACGTCACCGTCGTTAATACCTGCATCGTGACCCAGAGAGCCTCTTGCCAGTCAAGGCAGGCCATAAGAAAGGCCATAAGGGAGAATCCTTCAGGGATGACCGCGGCTGTCGGCTGTTATGCCCAGGTCTTTCCTGAAGAGCTTTCCGGCATAGAGGGCCTTGGCATCATAGCCGGGAATACTGAAAAGGCTCAACTGCCGGCCATCCTGCGAAACAGTCTGGGTTCATGCGGATCATGCCTTATCTCAAAGGATTTCAGAAAAGAGACGCCCTTTGATTTCCTTCCCATAAAGGGTTTTATGGACAGGACCAGGGCCTTTTTAAAGATCCAGGACGGGTGCGAGTCATTTTGTACTTACTGTATTGTGCCTTTTGCAAGGGGTCCCCTGAGGAGCCTTGATTCTGCAAACGTTATACGCATGCTTCAATCCTTGTCTGACAAGGGCTACAAGGAAGTAGTGCTCACAGGGATACACCTGGGTCGATACGGCATTGACCTGGACAAGGGGGTTGGGCTAAAGGGACTACTTCGTGAGATAGGGAGAGAAGGGCTGCCTTTGAGAATTCGACTCAGTTCCCTGGAGCCGAACGAGATAGACCAGGAATTGATAGGGATGATGGCGTCTGAAGAATGGCTTTGCAGACACTTCCATATCCCACTCCAGAGCGGAGACGACCGAATCCTGAAGAAGATGAACCGGCACTATACTGCAAGGGAGTTTGCAGGACTTGTGGAGCGTATCCATAAAAATATACCCATGGCAGCCATAGGCGTGGACACAATGGCCGGTTTCCCCGGAGAAGACCAACGCGCCTATCAAAATACCTTTTCCCTGATTAATGATCTGCCTGTCTCATATCTCCATGTGTTTCCGTTTTCGCCAAGAGAGGGGACAGCTGCGGCAGGCTTTCCTGATCAGGTCGATCAGCAGGTGATCAAGAAAAGGACAGGAGAATTGAGGGACCTTGGTAAGAGAAAACGAGAGGCATTCTACCGGTCCTGTCTGGGAAAGGAGTTTCAGGTGCTTGTGGAAGGTCGGGTGTCGGAGAGGGAAAACATGGTCAGGGGATTGAGTGACAACTATCTGCAGGTTGCCTTCCCATCCTCAAGGTTTATCAAGAACAGTATGGTTACGGTCAGGATGGAAGGGATATCAGAAGACGGTATTATTGGAAAATCTTTGGTGTAAGATTCTCAGCAATGATGTAATATCCCGAGCTATGCCTTGCGGATAAGCAGGTAAAAGAGTCTCTTAATTAACCGCAGACGGACGCAGACAGACACAGACGTTTTGACCGGGCGACTTGCCCGGCCAAAAGGGCCATCGTTTCGCGAGAATAACTATGGATATCAATGAAATAACCTTTGCCATAAATGGGGCTGTCTTTGAAGTAAACAAGGTCTTGGGACCAGGTTTTTTAGGCATGGCAATTAATGGTTGGGCAGGTCGCCCAACCATTTAGATTTAGTCTGCGTCTGTCTGCGGTTAACATAATGAAGTTAAACTCAGAACCATCATTATTGGAAATATGCTGTTTAAGGGCCTTTGAGGGAGTTGTTGCTAAGAGACACAAACTCGCCTTGCGCCTTTAGCCTGAGCATATCTATCTTTTTCGCCTGAATTTCCTTGCCTCCTCTTTCCATCCTTTTCTCTTCTTGCCTCTATTCCTGCGAGACCGATCCATATCCCTGCTTTCAACCAGGACAAAGGTGCCTGCCTGAAAATCAGGGGGTTTGATCTCTTCTTTTTTAGGTTTTGCTTCCTTCGACTTTATTACCTCTTTCGGTACGGGCGGGCCTGCAATATATCTGACCTGTATCTCTTTGGTCAGAAAGAGATTTCCAAAGGTATGGAACAGGATACCCTCTTTCTGCGCTTTATCAGCCATAACCTCAAGTAAAACAGGCCGCTGATCACGGCGTCGACCTATTCGTTCGGCCATTTCACGCGATGACAGGATATGATGACTGCCGGCTATTTCCCTGAGACCCTTTTCCATGATAAAAGGGTGCGCCTTTCTCCTTATTCCGATAAACAGGAGCTTTGGCAGTAATTCAGCCGGGCTATCAAGATCAAGTTCCCACCGCCTGTCCAGGACCCTGATTCGTTTGTCCTCTGCAAAAAAAAGGGCCCTGTCTTTGCCTAACAATACCTCATTGATATTACCCTGTCTCACATGGCTCCATCCCGGTTCTTCATGGATGGACCGGAGAAGTTCCTTGTGGGTGATAAAGCCTTCAGTGTCAGGGACCAGACAGAACTCATATGGCCTGTGCCCGAGAATATAGACCATGAATCGACTCAGGTCCTCGATTCGTATTCGATGCTTTTTCGACAAATCCTACTCTTTTTCAGGGTCTTTATATAATATTGATCCGTAACTACTCAGGTTTTAAGATTGAACCACATTCTCATATACCTGTCAAACACCAGTCTTATAGTGGATATATATCACATAATCGGAATAAAATCTGATGTAGATGTATATATATTTTCAGGAACAAAAGGCATTTGGATCTTCCCGTTGAGCTGATTGACTTATGTCCCTTGATGTGTTAACCAGCCCTCTCTTGACCCGGTAAAGAATCTACGTCAAGCGTACTGGAGTAAATTGATATGAATGTCACCCATGGCTATCGCTGGACTATCATGTGGCTGATGACCTTTTGCCTTTTTGCGCATGCCATAACATTTCAGAGCATCCCCCCAATTCTGGGTATCTTGGTCACCACCTTTGGCATCTCCTATGCCCGGGCCGGAGGGCTGATGAGCCTGTATTCATTGCCGAGGATCTTTCTGGCGCTTCCAGGTGGCGTGCTGGTGGATCGGTATGGGGCAAAAAGGATCGGCAGTGTCGCTTTGCTTGCCATGGCACTCGGGACTACGACTGTATCCCTTGCGGGTAGCTATTGGGTCCTGGGCCTCGGTCGTCTGGTGGCTGGCGCGGGAGTAACAGTCTTCAATGTAATATCCCCGATGGCCATTACATCCTGGTTCCATGACCGGGAGATTGGCTTGTCAATGGGAGTTTTCAACACCGCCATGCCCTTTGGTACTATCCTGGCCCTTAATTTTATGGGTGTTATCGCGTTAAGGTTCGGCTGGCGAACGCCAATATCAATCACTTTGGTCTCATGTATATTGGCGTTGTGCCTTTTCCTCATGTTATATCGGAAGAGAGAATATGAGAGGCATGTGAATAAAGAAAAAATGGACCTGTCAACCACGATTAAGAAGGCGGGTTTGGGAATCTGGTTGGTGGGTTCGGCATGGGCGCTTTTTAATGCTTCACAAATCACATATTTTACCTATGCCCCTGATTACTTTATTACATTAGGTGAGGATATTACTCATGCGGGACTTCTCGCGAGTTATCCGATGTGGGGCGCTATGATTCTATCACCATTGGTCGGGATCATGATTGACAAGATAGGAAAAAAGTGGCTGATGATATCGGTTAGCTTTGGCGCAATGGCTGTCTTATACTATCTGATGCCAAGGTTTCCCGCTCATTCCGCCATGTATGCCATCTCTCTCGGCGTCTTCGCGGCACTCCTTCCTCCTGCCATATTCGCTTTACCTGCGGAGCTTCTTCCCCCATCCGTAATGGGATTGGGATTCGGTATCATAGGTACTTCCGTCGGTGTTGGAGCGGCCCTGGGCCCATACGTTGCCGGGAGTCTACGGGATGTTACCGGTAACTACATGTGGAGTTTTAATGCGATGGCCATATTTGCTGTGTTGGGTGTATTGACTATGCTATTGCTGGATGGTCAAAAGGGCAAGGCTATGCAGCATAATCGAGGATAAATTGAATTCTCTAACACATATTTCCTTTGACGAAAGTCAGGCAGTCCAGTCATGTCTCAAACATTCCATATCATACTGATATTCCCGGCAGAAAATAAACCGGGATTAAGCAACCCATTTAACCATTATGATTCATTTTTGCCGTTATTCTGATCGTCAAGTGAAAAAAAGTGGCGGGTTTTCAGATCACGCACGCGAAGACAGATACCGCTTAAGCGACCGCTCATGAGCCCTAGAATGACGCACATGATGATATCGGTCCAGATGGTCAATCCCGGCACCTGGCCTGTGAATACCTTTGCGATAACTAAAAGCAAGATAAGCGTGAAGTAAATATGGTCGAAAGAGAAGGTGATGCGTCTATATGCCTGGTGAACATGCATCGGCACAAATCCCCTCATCAAGAAACCTGTAACCGTGCTTGGAAAAAATACCAGCAGCGCCCATGTAATATGGAAAATGCCTGATTTTATATCTTGATAGAGGGCTATGATAAAGATTGTCCCGAAGATAAACAAGATAACGGTTCGTATCCAGATCTTAGCACGACTCTGTTTCATGAACGGTGGTGGCTTCTGTTTGTCTATGGGAATGGACATTTTTCCTGTTTGGTCAGGGTTATGAATAGAGCTACTATTAACATGCCCAGGGCCCCTGTTAAGAACGCCATGAAGTAACTGCCGTTCATATCAAATATGAGACCTCCTGTGGCAGGTCCGATTGCAATTCCAATTCCCCAGGCTGCCTGTAAGGTGCCCATTATTGCTCCAATACGGCGCAGACCGAATGTTTCACCGACCAGCGCGGCTATGGAAGGATCAATACCTCCGTTGGAGAAACCAAATACAATCCCGAACAGATAAAACATCCATAATCCTTGTGACCCGATTAACCACATCATTGCTCCTGCCATGAGAAGGGCACAGATAATGGCTGTCTTTTTCCTGCCCATGATATCCGAGGCCTTGCCCATCAATAACCTGCCGATGATACTGCTGGCGCCAATAAGACTGAGGATGGTTGCTGCCTTCATGGCTGGAATGTCCATATCCGTAGTATGAGGCACGATGTGGGTTAATACCATAAAGTAGCAAAAGGCGTTCAGTAACCAGATAAATCCAAAGAACCAGAAATTAAGAGTTTTAGATGCATCTGCCAGTGAGAACCCGGCCGTCCGGGTCGTGTCTTCGGCTTCCGCCATGCCTGTTTCGCCTGAGTCTGATTTTCGTCCGTCAGGTAGTGCGCCAACCTCGTGGGGGTCCTTTTTCAGTACTCCGGATAAGGGAATCACAACTGCCCAGGCAATCAGTCCGATAATGAAATACGCCATACGCCAGCTAAAATGAGATATAAGGTAGGTGGCAAATGGCGCCATAAAGATCATCCCAAATCCCATTCCTGAGCCGGCAATACCCAGAGCAAGCCCTCGCTTTTTATGGAACCACTTTGAGACTGTTCCCATTATGGTTATATAGATTGCACCTAACACAGATACTAATACGCTGTAAGTTATGAATAGCTGCCATGCGGCATTTGCCTGGCTGGTCAGCAACAAACCCACGCCAATAGACAGGCCGATTAATAAGGTCACAGTTCTTGGCCCGTATCTGTCCAGGGCCCTGCCGCCTAGGATTGACCAGAGGCTGCCGCATATTGCGGAGACTGAAACCACACCGGATGTTGCCACTCGTGTCAGGCCGAACTCACTCGCTATGGATTTAAAAAATACCCCAAAGGAGCTGCTTATGCCATAACCTATAGTGCCGATAAAAAGAAAGGCTATAACCAACACCCAACCGTAAAAAATACTATCTTTGAGTCTTGAAGGTGATAGCATTTGGTATCTACATCCTCCGAAAATCTATAATTTCAAGAGTGCCATTAATTAATCTATTCGCCTTAGCCCGGAATGGCAACGGGCAGGCAACTCCTGATAAGTCCGGGTTGCCCACCAGGCATAATCTTCTTTTTCTTCAGTCACATCCCCTGCAACTTTGGCGGGAACACCGACAACTATCTTGCGAGTCGGTAAAATCATACCTCTTGGCACAAAACAGGCCGCCCCAATAATACATCCGTCGCCAATGACAACTTCTTCGTCCAGAATAGCCCCCATGCCTACCATTACGTGTTTCCCCAATTTTGCTCCGTGGATAATCGCGCCATGGCCAATGTGGCTTTCCGGTCCCATTTCCGCCACACTATCGGGAGCAGCGTGAATAATACAGTTCTCTTGAATATTGGAGCCGTCACTCACGTTAATATGACCCCAATCTCCTCTCAAAACCGCTCCCGGTCCTATATAACAACCTTCACCAATATTTACTCCACCAATCAGCTTTGCCTCAGGGTGCACAAAAGCGCTATCAGCAATTTGAGGTCTTTTCCCTTCAAATTCATATAAGGACACAATATATTTCCTCCTGTCAATAGGCCTACCTGTCTGATAAAAAATCCCTTTTTCGGGATCTGAGTATAGGGGACCCTGACTTGAGTGTCAATGGCGGTTCTATGGCATGGGCGGTTCTATGGCGGGATATTAAGGTGCGCGATGGGCTCGCATCTTCAATCCAACATCCCGTTTCTTCCGCAAGCAGATTCGTCGTGGACAGGAAGGCGGATAAGCACGCCAGAGGCGGATAAGAGTTTCATTTCCCCACCCCTTCTATGAATTTTTCGCTCAATTGTTTATCAAATTTTATATGGATGGAATGATCGGCGAAAGTATGATATCGAACTCCAACCACCGTCCCGTTTAGATCTGTCTTCTGCTGAGCATCTTTCAATTGAAGGATAAACTTAATATTCAATTTCCGGCCCAGCAAAAGGCGCGCGGTCTCTTTTTTAGAAATCTTAATAAAAAAAGATAAACCGCCGACAGAGATATCCGAAAGAGTTCCCACAAAGGCCTTTCCAGATGGACCCCCTGAAGGATTAAAGAGCTGAATCGTTGCTCTTCCGGATATGTTGACCCGTTTTTGGATCCTGCGGTCAAGGTTTTTTCCATCCAATAGGTCATGAACCATCCCTAACTTGCTACAGTAGTCGTGTAGTTTTGGTTCCAGGCCTGAAAATTTATCTCGCCATTTTATTAAGACATCTTTATCTAAAAAGTTCAATGTGACCCCGGAGAGCGTTATCAGGGATACCGTGCTAAAGGCTGTATTGGAAAAAAAAGGATCTTCTCCTGCAATATCACCAGGGCCCAAGTTTTTCAAAAGGACCTCGTTGTCGTCTTTGGTATAAATCATTTTCAACTCACCCTTATTAATGAAATAGAGATTTTTGTCCGGATCGCCCTCTTCAAAAACAGCCTGATCTGGATCATAGGCGCCCTCTTTCATGGCAAAATAAAGGGCATTGGCCTCTTCAGTGCTGAGAGTGTCATATAGCTTTGACCAAATATCCCGATGATCCTGGTCAATGGATTCACTTTTTTCCTGTTCAATAATATCACTGGATTTAATGATTTCGTTCAAAGCCATGGAGTCAACTTCATAAAGTCTGTCCCTCAAAGCCTCTGCCTTCGTAAAATCTTTCTTTTTGGCATGACTTACAATTAAGTCGAATAATAGTTTCACGGCGGCTTCTTTATTATCCTCCTTAATATATTTATCAATCAATGATTCCTGTTGGGAAAGATCACTCATGGCTTATTCCTCCTTTTTGAGGGTCTATGGGAAACTTGAATATTCAATGAGTTTGATAAAGCGTTTATTAATAAGCTCTTTCATGCACTATACCAGTGGCTTTACGAGATACTATATATCCTCATTTGCCTGGGCTTTGACCAATGCACGAAACTTTTTAAAAAGGAGTGGGTGAAAGTGTGTCCCGAACCTTCGATCCATCCAATTAATGGCATTGGCTAGAGACGTGGCATTCTGACCTGGTCGGTTCCGACGGAGATTGTCGTAATTATTGGCGATGCTGGTGATCATGCCGGCAATATTGAGATCTCGGTGCCGCTTTTGCTTGGGATAGCCGCCACCGTCGTAGTGGAGGTGATGCTCATAGGCGACCATGGGAACTATATCCGGCATTCCAGGCGTTGCAAGAAGAATTTCAGCGCCATGTATGGGATGCGTCCATTGGCGATCTCTTTCACTCAATGTTATTGCTGCGGTTTCTGAGAAATTGTCTGGCGAGGGTAGATGTAAACCGATGTCGTGGAGGAGGGCGCCGAGGCCCACCTCCTGAATGATGGATTCTTCCAGTTCAATCTCCTGTGCTATAGACATGGATAGGGCACACACGTTGAGTGCATGGATGTAGGGATCGGCATCAGTGCCCCGTCTGTGAATTATTACTTTCAGAGGAATTTCACCACTTATACTCATCCTGTGGATGGTCTCTGTAGTCTCCTTAGCCATGGCCACCTTTGTCCCTGAAAGAGGCCCTTGGATATCCGTGAATAGATCCTTGAGCTTTTCAGAAAAGGAGAGCACGGACTGACGGGCATCCTTAAGAACACCGGATAAATCTTCATAGGAGATCTGAGGACCGACTTCCGTTGGCAAGGCGCCTGCAAGAATGTGGGGCAACCGCCCCTGGTTTTTGGCTACAGTTTCAAGGGCATCGTCGGGTTTTTTCATCAGGGGCAGCAACAGTTGCAAAAAAAACACAAGTTCATCTGAACTAAGACCCTTCTGGAACACGATGCGCTGTATCTTCATGTCTTCCATGCGCTGAATGAATTGCGCGAGCGTCTTGCTGAGTTCCAGAAGGGGGATATTCTCCAATACTATATCTCCACCCGCAATGAGCAGTGTAAGGGCAGGTTTTTGACTTAGATATTTACTCAAACGTTGAAAAATATTGCTGATCTTCTTTTTTGTTTCAGGATGATCTGCGGGATAAAGGGACAGAGCTCGTAAGCTTCCTACAAAGCCGATACAGAGATCGCGGTAAAACAAGGCTAGCTTTTCTTTATTAGTCTGTGCTGACATTCCTATCTCCAGCAGGGTTACACCAATTTCTTGCACAGTTTCCGGATCTTACCAGATCCCTGGCCGGCCACTTCTCTCAAGGCAGCCTTGGCCTCATCAGTGCCGATTTCAGCCAGTGCATGCGCCGCGGCTGTCTGAAGTGACACCAATTTTTTTGTTTTTATCCAGGATTTTTTTGAAATAATCTCGTTCAGGCGAGGTATTGATCGCTCAGCCTGAAGCTTTCCCAGGGTACTGATGCCCTTTAATTGGACCTCACGATTCTGATGGTCCAGAAGCTGTTCCACGGCAGGGGCCATATGCCGATCAGCCGACATGCCGATAAAGCTGAGAAGCCGTGGGAGGCTCTTTTCCGTCGCATCCTCCAGTCGGCGACTTAATGTTCTGGTCATCCTTGGGCTCAGAATTGCCAGCGTTGTGGAAAGCCAGTGGGCCTGTGGGCTGTCATCGTTCTCTATCCCTAATAATAGATCAAGGAGGAAGCCACTCGCTTTTTCCGGATAAAGATCACAGATGGCATCGACGGCTTTGGTCTCCTTTGGCTCATAGGTGTGACATTTTTCCAAATGATATTTCAGTAACACTTTAATCTCTTTAGCCATGAACACGGAAGATATAATTTTCTTTAACGATTCTTCCATGGGATGCTCGTGAAAAATAAGATATATATCATGCAAGAGATCTCCAACCGTCGAAAAACTCTTCCGGCTAAATAGACTGCCCAGCATTTCCCCCAGGTTTTCTGTCATAGAAGGGAGAAAGGTCGCCTCTTTGGATGGGTGTGGTTGACGGATAATATCAATGATCAGTTTGGCATTGGCTTGTCCAAGGAATGCGGGTGTAAGGGTTTTGAGGAGACCGGCCATCTCCTCTTCTTCCGCCATGGGTTTTTGCAGTTGGATAGATGTGGCAAGGGCCTCGATCTCCTGTTGGTATTGTTTATTCAACTCTTCCGTTTCCTGTTGTTGGATAAGGAGCTGTTCCAGATGCTGCCAGGAACTCAGGTGATCGGGCTTTTCTTCCTGGACGGCCTGATTCATTTCCTGACGAATCAGGTTCAGGAGAAGACCCGGTTCCTTATACTTGGCCAGGGCCCTGAGATAAAGATTATTGAAACAGGGTGATTTTGCGCCCGCCTCTTTCAATGCATCGGCCAACAGGTAAGCAAATTGATTATCGGGCATAGCCTGCAGGATCTCATGGATGACATCGCTCGTTTCCTTGCTGTTATCGTCGGGCGCCGCAGAGCCGAGGATTTGAGTCTTTAGGCGCGGTTCCAGGGAATCGAGGACGAGCCCGGCTTGCCGGGCGAACTCCTTTCTCTTTCCAAGATCAATGCTTGCCATGCTGTTGCCAAGATTCTGGATAAAGTTACCTAAAAGCATACCCCTCTGGGCGGTGGAAACTTCTTTTTGACCCTCCGCTATATCGTGATCCAGTTGCAATACTACTTTCTTTAGTTCCTCTAGGTCTTCAGTAAGGCGCGTGAACTCTTTAATCTTTTCCTGACTTAGTTTGAATGATCCGGCTGCCGCAGGCTGAATAATGAGCTGCCGCCAGACAGCTTCATCCTCACCGCCCTGGAAGAGATGAGATGTAACGGACTGAACGGTGGAGAAGATAGAGTAGTCGATGAGGCCGATCTTCACGCGCTTGATATTCTCGCGGAGAAGTGCTGAAGAAACCTCTTCACCCTGCCCCTGCTGTGCTCCGGCCAGAAGTCCGATAAAAGATTCAAGCTCCTCCGGGGTGGCCTCTTTATCAAGAAGCACGTGGGATATTCTCAAGGTGTGGAAGAATTTCAGAAACTTCTGGAGGTGGACGTCCTTGGCCGGATAAAAGGAACCTTCCAGAAAGAAATTATCCTTGGCGCATCCAAGAAAGAGGAAATCGCGATCTACCACGGTTTCTTGAAACTTAATATAAAGCTGTTCAATATTCTTTTTCAGGAGGTCATGACCGCTTGCGTAAAGTCGTGCATTATTGAGAGCTCGCATGAAAGTAGCGATGAACTCGATGATGTCGGCGGGCAAAGAATCCTGTTGTGGAGGCTTGGCTATGGGCATAGTGATAATAGATAATGCGAAAAGAATCAAATTTCTAATAATATCAGGATAGTATACGGGCCCTTATATGTCAAGCGAGCATTTTTAAGAAATAGCTTAGATTAGACAGATTCATGTTCAAGATAACCATGTCCCTGTTTATCCTTTTATCTTGTCTTAGTCCCGGAAAGAGCGAGAGATTTAGCCTAGGGGCATCTTTTTGCCAAACATTTGACATGCTTCGGCCTCAATGTCAAATTTCCATGCATTTCATAGCCAAATATCCTATGTCATGCCTGTAACTGATTGATATCTCAATGTATATTTATAGAATCCGGCTGGCATGAATCCTGCTAACTAATGTG
The DNA here is from genome assembly GCA_019313825.1 of Deltaproteobacteria bacterium. GTDB lineage: Bacteria > Desulfobacterota > DSM-4660 > Desulfatiglandales > HGW-15 > JAFDAM01. The sequence goes on along the minus strand of JAFDAM010000010.1, from coordinate 122 downwards.
GGATAATACTTTATTTCACTGGCAGAATACAACTCATCTTATCAGAAAAAGTTCTGTCCATTATCAAGCGCATCCGGAAATAAGTGACTATAAATCCATATCAGGGCTATTTTGAGATTTGG
>JAFDAM010000063.1 GCA_019313825.1 Deltaproteobacteria bacterium | reverse complement strand
ATCAAGGGAGTAACCGGGGTTATACTTGCCGGCGGCAAGAGCAGTCGTTTTGGAAGTAACAAGGCCCTGGTTGACGTTAACGGGACCCGTTTAATTGAGAGGGTTATCAGCGTTATGAGACCTATATTTAAACGCCTTATCCTTGTTACCAACACTCCCCATGAATACTCCTATCTTCAACTTCCCACATACGAGGATCTTATAAAAGGCCTTGGTCCAATTGGCGGGATCTATACCGGCCTGGAGGTCATCGAGGATGAAATGGGTTTCTTCGGGGCATGTGATATGCCCTTTTTAAACAAAGCGCTGGTTCGTCACATACTTGAAGTTCAGGGTGATTTTGATGCCGTTGTGCCAAGAGTAGGGTGGAAGTTGGAGGCGCTTCATGCCATGTATACCAAGAACTGTCTTCCTGCCATAATTGAATTGATCGATGCAGGTGAATACAAGACCGTAAATTTTTTTCAGAAGGTTCGCGTAAGGTATGTGGATGAAGACGAGATAAGGTCTTTAGATCCGCAGTTAAAATCTTTTGTTAATGTGAACAGACCTCAGGAATTGCGGGATGCAACCGGTTTGGAAGGCATGGAAGATAGTTAGTGTCCATCCCGAAATGGGAAATTCTGAATGGAGCAATCAGCACTCAGCGGTCAGTGATAAGCTAAATGTATTGTATTAAAAGATTTTTACTGAAGGCTGAAAGCTGATAGCATGAATACAAAAATAGGTATTTTTGGATAAACACTGGGGAGAAAAAATTTTTAGAGTTGTCCTGAAAATTATTACGAGGGGTTTAATCAAAAATGGCTGAACTTATTATTGCTGTATGTTGCGCTATTGTTATCTCGGCAGGATGTTCCCTGTTCGAGGCGGTTCTTTACTCTGTTCCCCTGAGACATATCGAGACAATGGTACATGAGAGAAGACGTGGCGGAACGATATTCAAAGAATTACGTGCTGATGTTGAAAAGCCTATTACCGCTATTCTATCTCTTAATACGGTCGCCAACACAGCAGGGGCAGCCGTTGCGGGGTCCGCGGCGACCGCTGTCTTTGGACATCAGTGGCTGGGATATTTCTCTGTCTTTTTTACGTTGTCCATCCTGATCTTCTCCGAGGTCATCCCAAAGACCGTAGGTGTGATCTATGCAAGACCCCTGGTTCCATTGGTGTCGCTTCCTCTGAAAGGATTGGTGAAACTTATGACCCCTGCTGTCTGGCTGTGCGGTCATATTACAGGATTGATTGCAAAGGGTAAGGACCAGGAATCCGTGTCCCAGGAAGAATTGAAGACCATGGCCCGGTTAAGTCTGCGGACAGGAGGCATCAAGCAGTATCAGGAGGTCGTTATTGAGAATATACTGTCATTGGATACCAGAACAGTCAAAGATGTTATGACACCCAGGACCGTTATATTCTCCTTAAATGAGTACCTTACGCTGGAAGAGGCATGCAGGGCATCGACCAGTTGGGAACATAGCCGGTTTCCGGTTTACGACAAGGACTCCGAGGATATCGTTGGCATTGTTCTGACAAAAGAGCTATTCATTGCACTTATGGAGGGCAAGAAAGAGATGTCATTAACGGAGTTGATGAGGCCTGTCCGTTTCGTGGTTGAAACAGCCAGGCTGAACAATGTGCTCATGGATTTTATGGGTTCAAGGGATCAACTATTCGTGGTTATAGATGAATATGGCGGTCTCTCGGGACTTGTCACATTAGAGGATATCCTGGAGGAGATCCTAGGCAGGGAGATCATTGATGAATCAGACCAGGTAGCGGATAAACGGAAATTGGCAAGGCAGAGGCGGAACAGACTCATCTCCAGGTCCCCTGAGGATAAGGAACAGTAAGTACATGACGGCGACCCATGTCACGCTATGTTTCCCCGATCAAGAAAAAAGATCCAATGTTAAAGGAAAATGAGATCACAAAAGTGATCAAAGACAAAGGGCCGTTAACCGGGGCCGAACTCCTGGACGCTGTGAGCGGCGATCCTCTCCTTCTGTGGCGCGCCAGCCGGCTATCCAAAGACCTGGCCATCCGGACGGTAGGGACAAGGTATCTGCGCCTTGATCGAAGGATTGAAGGATATGCACGTCTTTCTCCTTCCATCTTGAGGGAATTCTTGACCTACTCTGTGATTGGGCTCTCTCGTGATTATCCTTCCCTTGTCCGCAGGGCCGATCAACTTCTTTCACACATTGAAGAAGTGAGCAGGGCAAAGTCGGAGATGGCCTACAGCATTGTTTCAGCCCTGGTGAGCCGACTTGCAAATGAAGTCCTTATAGAAGAAAAGGTCTGTATTATTATCGCGGGGGATATCGTATATAACATGGCCCATGACGTGCCTCGCCCGGAGAGGAGTACCGGGAAATTAGTAAAAGGCTCGGATATGGATATTGTGGTTATTGTGGAGGACTTGTTTCCCGATGAGTTAATGGAGAGACTTGATGAGGAGATCTACAAAGAGAAATACAGACTGCTGATTAACCCTTACTTGAGGGAAGAGATAGATTATATTGTTAAGGATTTAGACCGCGTAAGGAAGCAGGTGAAGTTTGATACCTTCAAACATATAGTGGCCTGCAAAATCCTCCATGAAGGCACATTGCTTTATGGCAGTGATGAGCTCTTTCATAAGGTCAAGATGATGGTACGAGAGCACGGGGTCATCAAAAAGATAGACGCTATGGAAGGTAAGGCCAGGATCTTTAGAAGAGAGGCGGAAGAGTACCTCCTTAGGGAGGACCCTCGCAAGATAAGAGAAGAGAGTCTCTATCTCTTCTATCCCACGGAAGAGACAGAAGAGTTTGAGTGAAATAGCGCTATACTGACATCGTTTGAATCAAGGAAAACAATAGAATTTACACTATTATTAACCGTCAGCCTAGTCCCTGATCGTTTTCTTCAGGTTTGGCATTGTTTCCGGCTTGTCGTGGTGTACCATTTTACTGTCTCCGTCCCTGGCTGTCACGTTTTCGTAAACTCCCTTGTCCCGTCTTACCAGCTTAGTGAAACCGAGGTCGCGTAGTTCGCTGTTGGTTTTAGGGGTATTGATATTGGTAAGCGAAATAAGTTTGCGTATAGGTTCGCCGCATTTTGGGCAACACGTCAATGGCGCCTCTTTGATGGATTGACTGTGATCGAATATTTTACCCAGAGCGCAGTAATTTTTTAAATGTTCATATTCGTATATAGGCATGTCCTGACTCCCGATATTAAAAATTTTTCATGGATTGAGCTGCCTGGTGATCACATCCGCTATATCGCGCGCGTAGGCTTCAATCTCTTCTCGCCTTTTTCCTTCAACCATGACACGGCATACCGGCTCAGTGCCCGAGTATCGTACCAGGACCCTCCCCTCATCGCCGAGCTCCTGTTCGGTATCTCTGATGATCTTAACCAGTGCCGGCACCTCTGAGATATCGGGTTTATTTCCTACAGGAACATTTGTCAGTGTCTGTGGATAGACTGTCATCAGACTGGAAAGCTCTGAAAGGGTCTGCCCGGATATCTTTGTTGCGTATAAGAGCTGCAGGGCCGCGAGAAGGCCGTCGCCGGTGGTATGGTGGTCTGAGAAGATAATATGTCCGGATTCCTCCCCTCCAAGGCTGCTTTTCCGGGTTCTCATCTCTTCCATAACATACCGGTCTCCCACACGGGTGGAGACATGTTCTATGCCTATACCTTTTAGAGCGGATCTGAGTCCTATATTGCTCATCACCGTACTGACAACAATATTATTCTTTAACCTTCCTTTCTCCCTGAGCATTTTCGCGCAGATCATCAGGATCTGATCTCCTGCCAAGGCTCTCCCTTTTTCATCCACGGCAATAACTCGATCTCCATCACCGTCAAAAGCAAGACCCGCATCAGCCTTTGCCTCCAGGACCCTCCTGCTTAGAGCCTCGGTATGCTGGGAGCCGCAATCCTTGTTAATATTCCTCCCGTCCGGATTAGCAAACAAGGCTTCAGCATTGAAACCAAGACTTTGAAAAAGGACCGGCGCCACCCTGAAAGTTGCGCCATTGGCACAGTCCATGACAACCTTAATGTCCTGAGGTTGGAATTTTTCGGGAACGGTTTTTAAAAGAAAGGAGATGTACTTGCCCCCGGCATCGTCATGGACCTCTGCCCGTCCTCGTTCTCCAGTGGGGGATATTTTTTGCTCAAGGATTAAGTCCTCGATCTCGGACTCTTCTTCGTCTGAAAGCTTAAAGCCTTCGCGAGAAAAGAGTTTGAAACCGTTATATTCCTGCGGATTATGAGAGGCAGAGAGCACGATACCGGCCCCTCCTGCCAGTTCCCTGGTCAGGTAGGCAACTCCGGGCGTTGGAAGCACACCAACCTGACAGGCGTTTCCGCCGGCCGAAATGACGCCGGATACAACGGCATGCTCCAGCATCTCCCCTGATGCCCGGGTATCCCGACCGATCACGATACTTGTGCTTATCCCCCTCTGTTGGCAGAACCGGACCACGGCGTGCCCCAGTTTGTGGCCCATCTTTTTAGTAATCGGATCCTGATTAGCAATGCCCCTGATTCCATCTGTACCGAATAATCTGCCCATATACTCTCTCTTTAGCTCTTTTCAAGATTTAGGAGACTCAGCAATCTCTTTCTGAATTAATAGCTATTCCAGAAAATGAGTACGCATAAATGAAGTAATGGCTCTATTTAAAATGTTTTTAATAGAATTATGCTTTATTGATCTCATTATTGTGGACACATTGCTGTGAAGAATAAAAATATTATTGAAGTCCTAAACTCGGCAATAGGGACCATGCTTTCCTTTTGATCTCATCAACCAGTCCCTGGAGCCATGTAACACCCATACCTGATTCTTTTTCGCTGAAGCCCTTAATGGCCGCAATATAATCACTGCCGCTCCGGCCCGTGGACCTTTCAATAACTTCCAGAAACCTATCCCTTTTCAAAGGTTCGCCCTTCATGTCATAGCATTCTTTGAATGCATGCTCCATCTCCTGCCACCTCTCATGAAACTCCTTCTTTTTAAGGATGGTCTTTTCCGAGATAGCCCCGACGGCCTCCTGATAGGTCTCAATGGAGCCGGGCATCATGGCTGCGACCTCACCCAACCTCTTCAACCTCTCCTCCAGGGCCATTTCAATCTTCTCAACGGCCCCCTTATGGAGGGCCGATTCCATAGGACCACTTTCCATGAACTTTGAACGGACATCCAGATACCATCTCCGAAGCGCAATCAGATTGGCGATATAAATGGTATTGAGCTTAATGATCCTCTTTATATTGGAGTATAGGCCCATATGAAAGGGCATGGTTTTTGAGATGGATGGGTGGCCCAGGAGCATAACGTTCTTTTTAAGTATATCTTTGCGGACAATGGTGCCGGCTGCCACGACCGTTCCATACTCCAGCATCACAGGCCCCACCAGCCCGCCCTGTCCGCCCAGGAATATGGGGGACTGATTGAGTATCACCCCCCTGGTAACATCTCCCATAAGTGAGGGGGTGGCCTTGTCCTGATTCGGGGTGTAATTAAAATGAATATAGGAACTCCCTACCTCACTGTGATTCTTTTCATCCGTACCCCCGGCCATCAGACAGTCACAGAAGTTGATCAGGCCTCCCAAGGTAACAAAGGGAAAAAGGATTGTATGTTTTAACCCCACCGTATGGGCGCCTCTGGCCCCTTCTTCAAGCAGGCACGCCTCCCTGATCTGGGCGCCAGAGCCCATGGAGGACTTTTCCAGGAAAGTTGATCTATCAAAGAAGCCGCCTCCAAGTCTGACATCCCTGCCGATCTGGCAGTTGTGAATGGTCGCGGGGGCCTCATAACCTAATTGCGCTCCTGCCATGATAAGTGTGTGGGCGCCGTATATCCTGCAGCCCGCATGGATCTCCACACCATCTCCTGATATCTTTTCAGACGAAATATCGGCCCCGATCTCAACACCTTCGGGACAAGGAATCCGGACCCCCTTCTCCTGAAGCCTTTTTAATATTTCTCTTCCTTTATCTATATCGGTCATCTTTGCTCCCATAAAAGAATATCTCCATAAAATATAGTTATTCTTATCATTTTTTCATTTTCAGATCAAATGAATTCCATGATCCCCTTTTGACTTGACCGTCTAATAAACTTCACCTATACTGCTTTTTCCGTTGAAATTGAACTTGGTTCAGCGCCGTTTACTATGGAGCGCGCCGGATAACGCAGATCATGCAGCAGGGATAAATCACATGTCCTTGGGCGGAATCTGTTGAATTTCGAGATTTTTTTTGAGGAGGTTATTTATGGGAAAAATAGGAGTTATTGGAGTAGGTCAGAGCGCCTTTGTTCGAGGATATCCCGGTTCCATCAGGGAGCTGGCCTTTGAGGGTTTTAAAGAAGCTATGCAGGACGCGCAGATAACCACAAAAGGTATTGGCGCTTCCGTGATATGCTCTGCCCCTGAATATGATAAGCAGCGATCCCCGGCCGGGGTATTTGCCGAGTATCTCGGGCTCACCCCTCAGCCCACCTTTTATGTGGAAACCCTGTGTTCGTCCAGCAGTATGGGCGTCAGGCTGGCCTATTCACTGGTCAAGTCCGGGCTCCACGATGTTGTGGCTGTTATCGGTTTTCAGAAGATGTCTGAGATCTCTTCAGCAGAGTCCCAGGAGAGGATGGGCCGGGGCGCTGACATACAGTGGGAGAGCCCCTTTGGGACAATGATGCCCGCCTATTATGCCATGTACGCAAGGGGTCACATGGCTAAATACGGGACAACGCCTGATGATCTGGCACTTATCAGGGTCAAGGCCGCCACCTATGGTCAGATCAATGAGAAGGCCGTTTACCGTAAACCAGTGACCTTTGAGATGTTTTCAGATCCGGAGAGCCCCATGTCCGGTCCGGTTGCCAGTCCGCTTCGGGTAGGCGACTGCTGCGCGAACGCGGACGGAGCCTCATGCATTATCGTGGCCAATGAGGAGAAGGCAAAGGCATTTTCAAAGAAGCCGATCTGGATAATGGGCCTGGGCGCGGCATCCACCACGGTGAACCTTGCAGGCAGGGATCTGTTTTCAGGGTTGACCGTAGGCATGGAGGCAGGCAGACAGGCTTATGAGATGGCTGGAGTTACTCCGAAGGATATTGATGTGGCTGAGGTCCATGACTGCTTTACTATCGCGGAAATGATGGCCTATGAAAATCTCGGTTTTGCGGAGCCCGGAGAAGGAAAGGATCTGATTAAAAGTAAAGAGACCTACAAAGAGGGAAGTATCCCGGTCAACGTGGACGGTGGTCTGCTTTCCAAGGGGCATCCCATCGGAGCGACAGGCGGGTCCCAGATCAGGACCATAGTCCTCCAACTGAGAGGTGAGGCAGGAGAGATGCAGGTCAAGGATCCGGAGATCGGACTGGTCCATAACATCGGCGGTGTGGGCCTTTATGGAAATGTTACTATTTTTAGGAGGTAAGACATGGCTAAGAGAGAAGTAGATGATAGGTTTAAAAAATTTGGAACAGTGAGTTTTGCCTCCATTACGAAGGTTAATGATTTTATAGATAAACTGGAGCAGGGCAATGTCTCCGGCACCCGCTGCAAGGAGTGCGGTCTTGTCTTCTTCCCGCCCAGAGCGGATTGTCATCAGTGCCTTTCCAGCGACATGGAGTGGTTTGATGTCACGGGATCCGGTAAGCTCTTGACATACAGCAAACTGGAATATGCGCCGGTCGGGTTCGGAGACGACCTTCCTTACGCTATTGCTCTTCTGGACTATGGAGACTACAAGGTCTTCGGCAGGATCGCCGGCGATCTTTCAGATGATGAGATCGAAGTGGGAATGGAGATGAAGACGGTAGCCAATGAACTGCCTAACGGTCAGTTGAACTACGTATTCCGGAAGGCGTAACTGTCCATAACAAAGAGATGCTGCCGTGAACATCTCAACCAGTGAACATCCGGGATGGATTGAGATATCCATCCATGTTTATTCAGTCGCCCATGAGGGTCTGAGCGCCTTTCTTTTTGATCTCGGATGCAAAGGCATAGTATCCGAGGCCTTCGGTGACTCTACCCTCAAGGCATATCTTCCATTCCGAAAAGATCTTGAAGAGATCAGGAGCCGGATAGACCTCTTTCTGGAGAACCTGAAAGAGATATTCCCGGAAATCAGATCTTTTAAACTTTCCTTAAACAGGATTGAAGACCAGGACTGGGGTCTTAGTTGGCGACGATTCTTTCGTCCTGATCGCGTTACCCCCAGGCTTATGGTTATACCTGCCTGGGAACCTGTCCGGGATTATAATGAGGGACATGTGATCAGGATCGATCCGGGGCCTGCCTTTGGCACGGGTCAGCACCCGACTACCCGGATGTGTCTTGAGGCCATGGAGAAGCTCCGTTTCCACGGATCATGGTCCATGCTTGACGTGGGCACCGGAAGCGGTATCCTTGCCATATACGGCGCAATGCTGGGCGCCGGCAGAATCGCGGCCATTGATATAGATCCGGAGGCCATCCGCTGGGCAAAAAAGAATATTGAGTTGAATGGTCTTTTAGAGGGGATCGAGCTATCTTCCCGACCCCTTGCAGAGTGGGTGGATGGTTTCTCCATAATTACGGCCAATCTGATCCTTGGTACGATCCTCGATCTGTGTCTGCATTTTGCTCATGTGCTGAACCCTGCCGGACATATTATCCTCTCCGGCATCCTGACGGACCAGGTAAAGGAAGTGGAAGAGGCTCTTGCTGAATACGGATTTCATGAAAATCAGTTTCTTTTTCAGAAAGAATGGGCCTGCATCATCTCTAGGAAAGCAGATAATGGATAAACAAAATGCGGCGATTTTTTATTGAAGAGATAAAAGAGAGAGGCAATACCTGTATCATCTCAGGGGCCGAGGCTAAGCACATCACCAGGGTCCTGAGGATGGGCCGGCGAGACCGTTTCATTCTCATGGATGGCAAAGGGGCCCGCTTCCAGGCGGTTATAGATTCCGCCGGGCGGCAGGAGGTTCTCGTCACCCTTGAGAAGCCTCTTCCCGCGCCGCCTCATTCCCCTGTGGATATAACCCTATGCCAGTCGTTGTTAAAGTCCCGCCCAATGGATTTTGTGATTCAGAAGACGTCAGAATTGGGCGTTGATCATATCTTCCCCTTCTCTTCCGAAAGAACCGTCACCAGGTTGGATGACAACCGGTCCGCAAATAGAGTCAGGCACTGGCGTGAAATTGCCCGGAGCGCGACAAAGCAATCTGACAGGGTGACTCCTGCGGAGATAGTCCCTCTCTCATCTTTGATGAACCTGACAGGACAATGGAAAAAGAAAGATGCCTTGAAGGTGATTCTATGGGAGGAAGAGGACTCAAAGGATCTCAAAGGATTACTAAGGGCATCCTCTCCAGCAAAGCATTTTATCGGTATTGTGGGGCCTGAGGGAGGTTTTTCAAGGGAAGAGGTCGAGATCGTTAACGAGGCGGGTTTCATCTCCGTCTCAATGGGTCGCAGGATCTTAAGGGCGGAGACCGCCGCCATAACCATGGTCGCCATTGTACAATATGAATGGGGAGATCTGAGTCTGAATGAGAAGTAGAATAAACATGGCACATCTGTCTATTCCCAGACGCTGTAACGATAAAAGAATTAAAGATTTCAAGCGGGGTCATGAGGGGTCAGTTCTTCATTCTTCACTACTCATCATCTCTTTCAGTCTCTTCTTCGCAGGATTTCTTCCTTTTTTTCATTTGAGGTTCCTATGTGTTACCTGAATTTTGCACCAACTATCTACTGCGGCTTGAAGCGCCTTATCTTTAAAGCTCGTTTCACGATTTTGATCCTCACCATATGGATAATATGCTTGCGGGTCAAAATCACTCCAACTTCGCTTTAAACACAAGGCTTTCGGCGCTTCGCTACGGTACTTGGTGCAAAATCCAGGTATTATGTTTGGTTAATGTGTGAAAAAATTGGCACTTCATACTAATACAATGAACTACTCCGCTGCCCCGCTTGATCGGGATTTCCGCTTTGCTCCAATCCCGTTGCGCGTGGATCTTCGCTACGCTTCGACAAGCTGCGGGGTGTCAAGCGGAAGACATATTATCGCCCCAAGGCGCGTCGGATTTAAGTCGACTTACTGATGATTACTGAATGCATGAATGGAAAATCGTTTTTAATATCATAGGACTCAGGGCGAAAACCTCTTAGTATCTCTTTGATTTCCCTGCTGATATATGCTGCCCTGATAGAATTAATAAACCATTGTTAATTGGAATCCAGTATATCTACCACACTCTTCTAAGGTCATGTATAAATAGAAGACCAGTATCGGTGAAACTAATGAAGAACTGACGCCGGTGTTTTTCATTATTGGCAACTACAAAAAAAGTCAAAACATTAGCCTTTTCCATTCATTTTGTCCCTCAGTACTCCCGAACATTTGAATGTTACCACTCTTCTGGCTTCTAATGTCAAATCATCTCCTGTAGCAGGATTTCTGCCTCTGCGCCGGCTCTTTTTATTCACACAGAACTTTCCAAAGCCGGAGATCAGGACATCCTCGCCGCATTGGAGCGACGATTTAATGATCTCAAGGATTGTTTCTATCAATACAGTGGATTTATTTTTAGAGAAACCGCATTGGATGTAAATACTATTGATAACTTCGGCTTTGTTTACTGTCATGTTGAGCCTCCTATAATTAACCTTCTGATCAAAGATATTTACCCCATGCAACTTTCAATATCGCCGCCTCAAGTTCAGGGTTTGGCGTCCAAATATAGCGATCAGAAAAACGCTTCCTTGCAAATCGGTACTGCGCATTTACAATTTTCTCAGGCGGTTGATCCGGTTCGAGTGGGCGTATCATTTGCACACCGAGAACCCTTTCCTTTTCTTGCTCCATAGCGTTTATCTGACCATTAGCATCGAAATAAAAATAGGAATATTCGATATGTAGAAACTCTATGGGCTTTCGATCCACAAGTTCCAGGGCGACTAAAGCATATCGAATAGATTTACCGGCGTACTGGGGAAACCGCTCCTTGGGATCACGATCAATAAGACGCTCAAATCGAGTTAGGGGTAGTCGATGGATTGAATTGTCATCATGTATAAGGAAAACTCTTAAGCTAATTCCCATAGCATAATTTTGTTAAAATGGTTTTCATTCCCCAGAAAGTAGAACCTCGACTAAAAGAATACATCCGCAGCAAAGATATCCAACCATATTCATAACCTCAGGTTGAATAATAGAGGCGCAAGATATGGAGCAGAGCAGCGTTACTTTTTATCCAGTACTTGCCGAATGGTATTGGCAATTTCCCGCATCGCAATCGGCTTCATTAGAAAACCTTTAATACCCAGGAAATCAGCCCTTTCCTTGGAGATCTTTTCACTGAATCCGGTGCATAGGATAATCGGAATATCGGAACGGATTTTCATCAGTTCCCCTGCCAGTCTATCCCCGGTCATATTCGGCATGGTCATATCTGTGATGACGAGATCAAACTTGTCCGGCCGCGCCCGAAATGCCCCCAATGCATCCGTGCTGCTAGTTCGGGCCGTAACCTGATACCCGAGCCTCTCAAGTAGCTGCCTTTCAATGTCAACAATCGGTGCTTCATCATCGACAAGCAGGATTCGTTCATCGCCTGTCGGGATGGAATCTGCAATATCAATTTTCTTTGTTTCAGCCGGGGTTTGAATTACGGGCAGGTAAACATGAAATGCAGATCCCTTACCCGGCTCGCTATACACCCTAATATCGCCGTCATAGCTTTTAACGATGCCATGCACCACAGCAAGTCCCAGTCCGGTGCCTTTGTCTTTTTCCTTGGTGGTAAAATAAGGGTCAAAGATACGGTCCATCACTGCCTTGTCCATGCCATGGCCTGTATCCGCCACAGTCAGGCAAACATACGGTCCTGGAATCATGGATGGATCTTTGATCTCTTCAGCGCCTAAATCAACCTCCTCTATGGTTACTTCCAATTTACCTCCGGTCTCCTGCATGGCATGATAGGCGTTAGTCATTAGATTCATAGCGATTTGATGAACCTTGGTGTAGTCCCCCATAACCGTTCCGCATTGATTGCTAATATTCTGTTGGATTTCGATAGTACTTGGTAATGAAGATCTGATAAGTTTTAAAACCTCCTTTATAACAAGCTGAACCTTCAACGGTTTCCGCGCATGATCAGATTGACGGCTGAATGCGAGGATCTGTTTGACCAGGTCTCTGGCACGCTTTGCTCCGCTAAAAACTTGGTTAAGACTATCTCGGAATGGGCTGTCTTTTGGTGTGTCTTCCAGCATTATCTCTAAAAAACCGAACATTGGGAAAAGGATATTATTGAAGTCATGAGCGATCCCTCCAGCGAGTGTGCCGATAGATTCCATCTTCTGGGATTGTTGGATCTGGGTTTCAAGCTTTTCCCTTTCTTTCTCTAAACGTTTGCGTTCCGTGATGTCTTGATTCACTCCATAGGTTCTGACCGTCCGGTTTTGGCTGTCCTTGACGATGAAGAACCGAACGGCCATATGGCCGACCGTCCCGTCGCCATAGAGTATCCGGTGCTCCAGTTGACGGTTGAAGTGGGGATCGGATGCTTCAATGGCTTTCCTGTTTTCTTCTTCGACCACAGACATGTCTTCAGGATGGACAAAGCGCCGGGCGTATTCAGCCGATGACATTGTATACCCGCCGACTTGTTTGG
>JAFDAM010000062.1 GCA_019313825.1 Deltaproteobacteria bacterium | reverse complement strand
TCGGGGGCAGGCGCCTTTTATAAAGGTTTTGCTTCTAACCCGTTCGCCATTGAAAAGAGACCCCCTCCGGCCATCTTTAGAATACAGATGTCATTAATGCAAAATCCTAACCGGGCATTACTGATTTCACATGAAAGAAAAAGGGTCAGGAATTGTCAATTGAAGTTGAAGAGGCTGTTTTAAAAAAGGCATGCATGGAGATGATTGAGACTATCTTCCTCTGTCTCCCAAATGCCTTCAAGGGGACCATATATCGCGTGGGAAAACTGCCTTGCCTGGTGGTGGAAAGAATTGCCTCCGGTGTCATCGGCGATGAAAGAGAAAAGATCTCATGGGGTTTTCCTGCCAAATCCGAATATAATCCTCCAGGCAAGGCGTGGGTTGAATACAGGGATGATCCAGGGCGTCCACTTGAGGCGATGTCGTGGTGTGTTGGAAAACAGAAGAGCTGGACTGCCGAAGACCCGACTAATGATACTCGAAGCGTCAGACTTCAGGTTGAAGTAGGCGTGGAAGATTTTCAACATATGGAACCGGTGCTTGTCCGAAAATCAGATCTTAATTTAGACATGTACTCCTCCATTGAGTATCCAGGAAATTATACGGGAGATACCATATGGAAAGATAGTGAACACGTTGTGGTAGCAGTTATTAAGATCCATTTCCGTCCCTATACCATAAAAATAAACAGCCATGAGACAAGGGTTATTAAGAAGCTCTCCCGCTCTCTGGGAACCGAACTCTTATCCTATCAATTGCGTCAGGAATCCATGAAGGCCATGCAAGGGCTGGCAAGAGACAGGCTGAACGCGTGCAATATCCTTGCAGACTCACTCAGAAACGCCATCACAAAAACAGGACTAATCTTCTCACTCGTCAAACAGGAGATAGGACGCCTCAGGAATCACTGGGAGCGGGTATTATTGGAAGAGAGTAATAAGACCAGTCTCAAGGCTGACCGCGTCAGGGATCTGAATATGATTTTAATGAACCTTGCAGAGTTAGATGAAGATCTCAGGGAAGGTTTAATAAACGCCCAGAACAGGTTTCTCGAACTCTCTCTGCCGCATGAACAGGGGAAGAGATGGGTTGTAATGCAGATAGAGGAAAAGTGGAAAGAGATCCTTATTAGATATCCTCAAGATGATGATAAGTGCAAGATGATATGGCAAGGGATTGATAATTTAAAGGGATCGCTTCATTTTGGTCAGGACTCTGATAGTATTGCCGATTATGATAAAATCCCTGAAGAACTCAAAATGGAATGGGTCAGTCTTATTTATCAAGACACAGACCGTTTTGACTAACGATTCTGAATTTGAAGAGAGGTCCTCTTCATATCAACCTCTGATGTTTTAAGGAACTCTCATGCATAAGTTTAAAGAGAGCATGCATATGATGGTAATAACTAAAGATAGTAGATCTTCTATTTTCGAATAAATCTTTAGATGTATGAAATAATTCATTTTTTTAAGGTAGAGATCAGGATGGGGTTTACTGGCCAATAGTTGTTGGGATTGCAGGAAAAAGCGATGATAATTTAGGCATGGGCGGACATTTTTTAAGTGAAATAATTTTCAAGATAGTATAGAAGGACGTACGTATTTCAAAGATATTGCGCCTGTAGCTCAGCTGGATAGAGCAGCGGACTTCTAATCCGCAGGCCGGGTGTTCGAATCACCCCAGGCGCGCCAGAAAAATCAAGGAGTTAGGGATTTAACTAACCCCTTTTTTGTTGGTGAATTAATCATCGGGTGAAATTAAGAGCCATATTGTGGGTGGATATAAGAAGAAGGAAAATATCTTAGTGTCTTGACATTTTCCATTGATATAGCTGGTGTCCATCCATAAACTAAAAATGGTCACTATTTAGTTTCCAATTCAGAAATGAGCAATTTTTTACAAGGTCAAGGAAATCGAGAAGAGATGTGGCTGAATAATTTTAATAATGTGTTTTTAATTGTAATTAAAATTGGGTAATATATAGATCGGCCTTATGGCAAATAATAGCAACTTTTTAAGATAAGCAATCAACCACAAGACATGGGATCCGTCGCGCCCTTCAACAGGCTAACATCTTAGATTCATTAGTGATTTATAAAATCCACCTTTCTTAACTGTAACCAGATTTTTTATCCAATTAGTTAAATTTTCCTTTCTACCATTAACCTCATTACAGGACCTTGCCTTTTCTGTTGGGAGTATTGTCTCATCAAAGCCAAACCCATCGTGAGATAGAGTGGGGATTTAAAGGGCCTTAGTTAATTAAATGTCTCGGAAATTGTATCCCGCCTTCTGTTGGCGGGAGAATAATGGAATGATGGAATGTCGATTTTAATAAGGAATTCCTTCGTTTATGAACATTTTTAGTTTCCATGTCAAGAGGAATTTCTCCAATAACCCATTATTCCATTTCACTAGAACCCATTATTCTCTCCGAGGCGTAGGCTTTACGAGGCGTAGTCTCTACGAGCCGGAGGCCGACTTTCCAGTATTCCAACATTCCAATTGCGTAGCGAAGCTGAGCTAAGTTCTAAACTTTTACCAAGGGGGCCTAATCATGAAAATAAAAAGATTAATGAAAAGACTTGGTGTTTGCTTACTCGTGGCGGCAGTAGCTGTTACCTTTATGGCAGGATTTGTCGGCCAGGTGCAGGCTGAAAAACCCAGATATGGCGGCGTATTGAAAATACTCCGCGGATACTCTCCAAGGGCTCCGGGATGGCCTTCGAGTTCTGCAGGTCTGGAGCTTACGGACCTCTATGCATGCTTAGAGCCACTTACAAAAATTAATGGCAATGGGGATCCTGTCCCATTCCTGGCCACATCATGGGAATACGGTCCTGACCTGAAGAGTCTCATTCTTACCATTCGAAAGGGAGTCAAATTTCATGACGGTTCTGATCTTAACGCCGAAACGGTTAAAATGAATCTTGAAGAGCGAAAGAGCGGCATTTACGGTAATGAGATAATAATAATAGAATCAGTAGATGTCATTGACAATCACACGGTTCGACTCAATCTTTCGGAATTTAAAAACACTCTTTTGCATAGCTTTGCGAATTATAACGGCCTCATGATCTCGCCGAAAGTGGTAGAGAAAGCCAAGGAGAAAAAGGGAAAAAAATGGGCTAAAAAAAATCCGGTCGGGACCGGTCCTTTCAAATTTGTAAAATTTGAGCGCGATGTCATCCTGAAATATGAGAGGTTCGACGGATACTGGCAAAAAGGGAAGCCTTATCTTGACGGCGTGGAGACACATTACGTCAAGGACCAAATGACCCAATTGGCGGCTCTCAGGGCGGGGGAGGCACAGGCGCTGTGGGAGGCGCCTCTTAAAGACGCGCCTAAGCTTAAAAAGGAAGGATTTGTAACTATTAGTTTCCCGGGGGGCTTAAGATCATTGGCATCAGATTCTGACAACCCGGAATCCATCTATGCTGATAAGAGGATACGGGAGGCCCTAGAGTATGCCATTGATAGGAAGACAATATCGGATGGTCTTGGATATGGATACTGGGAAGCAATTAACCAGTATTCTACTAAGAAATGCAATAGCTATAACCCTGACTTAATAGGCCGCCCCTATAATCCGGAGAAGGCCAAACAGCTGCTTAAAGAGGCGGGATACCCCAATGGTTTCAAGACCTCGATTATCGCATACCCTGTCACCGATGGAAGGGATGTTATGGCTGCAATACAACAGGATCTTAAAAAAGTGGGCATTGATGCCGCGATTTTATTCTATGATCAAGGCAAATACCGTTTTGCACAGCTTAAGGGTTGGAAGAACGGCCTCTTAATATTTGGACAGAATTTGTCTATTAATTTTACCCATGATCTTAGGAGTATGTTCAAGGTCGGCGCATCGCGTTTCCCCAAAACCTTCAGACCGCCTGAATTGAGGGAAGTCCTTAACAAGGCCGTGGCAGTGCCTGATTCTAATGACCAAAAGACTCTTTCTCAAAAAGGGGTCAGGATGATATCTGATATGGCAGTGGTGACTCCCCTTTGGGCTAATGCCGACATTTATGTCACACATAAATCAGTCCACGATCCGGGTTTCAATGGCGGTCGCCGTGGTCAGTGGGCACCTGCCGGGTGCTGGTTAAGTGAATGAGACAGCGTGGATTGAAGATGGAGGATACCATGACCTTATAGAGTGGGTTGCTCAACAACCATGGTGTAGCGGAGAGGTGGGAATGATCGGTTTATCGTGCTATGGGATCATCCAGCTGTTTGCAGCCGTGTAGCAACCTCCTCATTTGAAAACCATAATGCCAAATTATTTGAGGGTACTGACCACCTGGCCTCCCAGCTTCAGCCAGTTGTTGCTTGATGTCTTAGAGACCTTTGAAAAACGCCCCCTTTTGCTCAATCTCTGTGTCAGACTCAAATTTTAATCCTCGAAATACTCAATGTATTCCTGTGGTTAAAATTATCGCCTTCCTTGATCTTGGGCAAAATTGAACATTTTTTCAAGGTCTCTCTTATTGCATCCATTAGATGGAAAGTATTGGGAAGCGAGATCAATAAATAAAAAGTGGCATATAAGGTGAAGATTCCAACATACCTGACCGGTCATTGGGATGCTGTGGGGCCATATCGGCCTTTTATTCCCTTTATGGACCCTAAGATGGACGTGCCCAAGAAGATCATGATGTGGGGTGTGTATTGAGATCCCGCCCGGGGGGGACCTCCTATGTATGGTCGATACCCCTAGTGTGCTGATATGTTAGAAAGACGATAGACCAGAGTTATGGCAAAATTCTTGAAAAAGAGGTATTTTACCGAGTCTGACGCATTATCCAGCAAGGTTGCACGTATTTTCATAAGGACGCAATCAGTGTCAGCTATCACATCAGCCATTCTGACTTGACAACCTATCAGAGCCATCTCTCCCAGGCAGTCTCCGGCGCTTATCCAGGCTATATCTTTTTTATCCTTATTGACTCTGGCCTTTCCACTCATCATGATGTAAAAGGTGTCGTCGATCTCTCCCTGTGCCACGATGACTTTGCCCTTATCCACCTTGATAATATGACTAACAGAAATTATCTCTTTTACCTGATCCTCTGTGAATTCATGAAAGAAAGTTAGATGGTGGACATAACCGACTACATCCTTTATCTTTTCATCTTGAACGGTATCAGTGAGACCCCTTAAGGCAACCCTAAGGTCATAGGCGAGCTCTGTGCAGCTCTGATATCGTTCTGTTAGGTCTTTGGCAAGGGCCTTTCTAGTGATCTCTACCATGATTTGGGGGAGATCATGGCGTATATTTAACATCGGTTCCGGTTCTTCATTGGTGATTTTATACATGATAGTGAAGTTGTTATCACCCGGGAAGGCCTGCTTGCTTGTTAACAGCTTGTATAGAACGCATCCTAATGAAAAGATATCACTTTGATATCCGATCGGTTCGTCCTTTAGCTGTTCAGGGGACATGTAATTAGGCGTCCCGAAAATGCCGGTTTCAGCAGTATTTTCAGTCATTTGCGCAACACCAAAATCCGCTATTTTTAAAACTCCTTCATGGTCAAGCATAATATTTTCTGGTTTAATGTCCCTGTGGATGACTCCCTGTTTATGCGCATAGTCGAGGGCGCTGCAGACACTCAAGATAATTTCCACTACTTTGTTCAGAGGTAAAAGGTTGTCTCTATCACAGAACTTCTCAAGAGTATCTCCCCTGATGAATTCCATAGTCAGGTAGCAAAAATCTCCCTGGACACCTACATCATGGATGGCCACTATATTGGGGTGGGAAAATCTACCTGCGGATTGGGCCTCGACCAAAAACCTTTCACGCAATTTATGCGTAGTCGTTGGTGATATCTTGATAGCCACATCTCTTTTGATATAGGGGTCCTTGCCCAGATAGACTACTCCTGCGCCCCCCCGGCCCAGTTTGCGTATGAGCTCATATCTTCCGACCGTCTTTATGCTTTCAAGGCTCTCGATAAATTCTATATCCAAAGAATCTTCTTCCATAGCTCTTTTCCCTAAACTTGGCTTGAATAAGCCTTTATTGTTGCTTCCGCCGAGGGCGGATAAGTCCTCCAAAGGCTGACAGGTGTTGTTTTCCAGCAGCTTATTGCGAGGCAGTTCGTTAATAATGTTTCTTGGATATTAATGAAATTACATTATCAAAATTTGGAGAAATAGATCAAGTCATTACAGACCTAATTTAATAAAAACCTTGACATACATGTATGTTATGAGATCTTAGAAGCACAAAGAATCTTAAGACTAGGAGGTAAATAGTATGGTTCTTTATAATAGAAATATTATGATAATGATAGCTCTATCTTTCGTAGTATTGCTTGGCACTGTGAGTGTTTTTGCGCAACCATTGGGAATTTTAGGATCCCAAGTACAAAAACAGACACAACATAAGGTCTTATCCTCTGAAAACGGGAGATTCATTTTTGGCCAGATATCGGATTCCGGCAAAGATCAGTTCATGCTTGATACGGTTTCCGGCCGCTTGTGGCGAATTGCCGAGAGCGGAACAGTTGGAATATTTCTGAAGCCTGTTAAGTACCGCACAGGAGAAAAGCAATACTCTGACCTTCCCGGCCGCATATCAGATATGAAACCTAAAAGACCGAAAAAATGATAAGGCAGGGCCGTTGATGCCCTGCCTTTGATGGAAGGTTAGATTCGTATTTTTATTATCCAATTGAGCTATCTATTTAGATTAGGTTGATAAGTTGCCCTAACAACGCGCCATATGCAATATCTATATTGCGATAGCCCCACCTATTTTTGTAAAACTAATTATTGAAAAAGAATGGCTGTACTATATATTAGAATATATTGTATGTCAAGAAAAATAAATTCAATATATAGTGTTTTATTTAAAATGAAAGATTAGACTGATCGAGAGATCCGAAGGGGGTCGCCAGCTTACTTTGGACCTTGATCTTGGTATAGAGATTAGGATAAAATCACCTATTTAGATCACCTTTTAAGGGAGGCAGTGCCTTTACAAAGCTTGCACAAAAGCTTTATTCAGGTATGAATATCTTATGAATAAACTAACCTTCATTTCTCGACTGACCACTTTTTTCTTGAGTCTAAATCTCCTGATATTGACGCTTCCATCTCTTGTGGTCTCTGCTCAGGAGACTGATCTCCCGATCTTTGAAGAATTTCCTTTTCCAACGTCTCTAAGGCTTTTCGATGAGCCAATGCCGTTGGAGAATCGTTATGTCTGGGAGATGCTGGACAGAGAAATTACGATATCTGTATGGGATCGCGCTCAGGTTTTTATGTGGCTCAAACGGTCGGGACGTTATTTCCCGTATATCGAGAAGGCGCTTGCTGAGGCGGGCATGCCTGAAGACATCAAATATGTTGCCGTAGCCGAGAGTTCGCTTCTTGAAAATATCCGATCAAGCAAGGGGGCCATTGGGGTATGGCAGTTTATGGCGCATACCGGTAGACACAATGGCCTTCGTAAAGACCGTAATATGGATGAACGGCGAAGTTTTGAGAAGTCTACAAAGGCAGCAATTAAGCATCTGAAACATCTCAAGAAGAGATTTGGAAATTGGACCTTGACATTAGCTGCCTATAATCTAGGCGAGACCGGCCTTAAGAGAGAGATAAAGGCTCAGAAAGTAAGAGATTACTATAAGCTCAATCTGCCTCTGGAGACCGAGAGATTTATATTCCGTATAGCCGCAATCAAGGTTATACTGGAAAATCCAAAGCGATATGGATACCGCGTAGCTCCGGAACGCATCTACAGGCCAAGAAAGTGCGATACGGTGCAGGTCAGAATCCGTATCCCTCTCCATATAACGGATATTGCCAAGGCCTTGGACACGGATTTCAAACTTCTCAAGGAGCTTAATCCAGAGATCCTTGGTTATTATCTGCCCTCAGGCCGTTATATGATCAAGGTCCCTGTTGGGCTGGGGCCCGGGATAACGGCAGTTGTCAAGCAGCTCACCAGTGCCCGCTCTCACCGTGATAAGAAGATCTCCGGGGATTATTACCTGGTTCAACCAGGTGACACTTTAATCCATATAGCTAAGCGAACTGGCGTTTCTGTGGCCACGCTGAAAAGACTGAACGGTATCCGTGGCTCCTTGATTATAGTGGGGCAGAAGCTTCGGCTCACTCCCTGATCTGGATTATTCATTTAATTACAAGGTATTAGGCAATGATATTGTCCCTTAGCTCTGTATATTGAACCAGGGCCTTTGTGGCCCGGACAGCGCGCTCCGGGTCCGGAAAGACCGGTACTCCCCGGTTAATGAGCCCCCGCATCAGCTTTTCTTGAAGGCTGCGGAAGGTAAAGGCCACAATAGGCTTACCGTGGGCCTTAAGAAGGTCTGCTATGGATCTGCTCATGGCGTCGACCACCTTATTACTTTCCTCATCGATCTTATCCCTTGAAACGCCCATATGCTCCAGGCCGCGTTTAATCATATCCGATGAGAAAAGAAAATAGATTAGCAGGTTTTCGCAGTTTTTATCCTTAAGGAGCGCCTCAGGTACATTTGAGAAGTAGTCCAGGGGGTTTTTAGTAAAGGTTAGATCCACGGGGTTGTTTACGCTTGCGGTATGAGGAAGTAATGGTGCGAGAATATCGATTGTCTCCTTTGATAGTGAAGGCAGTTCAAGGTCTTCCCGTCCGCAGGCATCGGCCGCAGCTGTGCCTGGCCCCCCTGAATTGGTCTGTATCACCACCTTTGATCCTTTGGGACTGGGCAGACAGCTTAGGACCCAGCAGAAGTCAAACAGCTCCGTTATGGAGCCGGCCCGGATTATTCCGCTTTGACGAAAGACACCATCGTACAGCTGGTCAGGGCCTGACATGGCCCCTGTATGGGAAAGTCCCGCACGTTTGCCGCTCTCCGAACCGCCCGCGTAGAACGTAACAATGGGCTTATCAGGAACAATCGACCTGGCGGTCTCCACGAATTCCTTTCCCCTCTTGATACCTTCAATGTATAGGCCTATAACCTTGGTGTTTGGGCAAACCCCCAAGTACTCCATACAGTCAACTATGTCGATATCAACTTCGTTCCCTACGCTCAGGGCTGTGCTGAACCCTACGCCTAACTCGGAGAGGTGATCGAACATCTGTCCCACAAAGCTGCCGCTTTGGGATGCCAGTCCGATAGAGCCGGGGGCTCCTTCATAGCGGAAGGGGGTGGTGTTCAATCTGTCGTGGGGGTTGGCCACGCCAAGACAGTTTGGCCCGAGCAAGCGAATGTCGTATCTATCAGCAATCTTTGCAAGGTCTTTTTCCAGGACAGCGCCTTTGTCCCCTACCTCCTTGAAACCACCGGATACCACGATAGCCTGCCTGATGCCGTTCTTGCCGCAGTCCTCTACAATCTGAGGTACAATTTCATTAGGCAGCACAATAACGGCCAGATCCGGGGTCTCAGACAGATCCTGGATGCTTTTAAATGCCTTGACATCCATTACCTTCTCTTCTTTTGGATGTACAGGATAGATGGGCCCTTCATAATCCAAGGCCTTCAGAGAATCAAAGATCATCGATCCCATTGCATTATAGTTATTTGAGGCCCCGAAAATGGCGATACTTCCGGGGTTGGCCATTCGGTATAAAGGACTATCTTCAATTGATTTCAACATCTTCTTGCCTTCCTAATACAACAATCTTTACCCCTTTTTTGCCTCAGTCATCTGTTTCAGGATGTTTTCTAATTTTTCCAACTCCTTTCCATATCCAGCCCAATCTCCCTGGCGCAGGTATCCTTTGGCCCTATTATAGTGTTCCAGGGCAGATAATCCAAGATCAGAGATTCCCTCGGTTCGGGGAACATAAGAGGCTGAAGGCTCTCTGGAGAGGATCTCAGCACCCAATATCGCATTCAAGGCCCTTTCAAGGCTCTCCTCCATTACCACGCGATTTCCATGGGAGACAATTACTCTTTTCAGTTCAGGCAGGGCAGCGGTCCTTATGTCCCGTCCCGCTCGGGGCGGCGCCTGCCTGCTCTGGGGTTTTTTAAAGAGGCTTGGTGGAGGCGCCTTTGTTGGCATCTCTTTCTCTTCCTGTCTTGCTTCCAGGTATATCGGTTCAACATATATAAAGGAGTCACTGACGGGAATGGCCAGGAGATTGCCCCTGATGACCCTGGAGCCCCTCTGTCCCCATAGGCTGAGTTCACGGGAAATATCTGTTTGCTGATCTATTCTGGCTTCAATCTGCATCGGTCCGTAGACCAGTTTCTCCTTGGGTAATTTATAGACAAACAGATTCCCATAGTCGGGCAGGTCGCATCTGGCAGCCAGCCAGCCGATCATATTATCTTTCTTGGAAGGGGTAAAAGGGATCATCAGGAGATACTCCTCTTTATCCTCTTCAGGCAGTTTTATGATGATATAATAGGGTTTCATCTCCTGTCGGGCGTCACTATATATCTCATCAGGAATTTCCCAGAGGTCTTCCTGATTGTAAAAGACCTGTACATCTTTCATATGATAGGTCGTGTATGCCTGCATCTGTATCTCAAAGAGGTCTCTGGGATACCGGATATGCTGTTTCAGGTCCCCGGGCATATCATTGAAAGGCTTGAAAAGATCAGGGAATATCTTTGAGTAGGTTTTGACAATAGGATCTTTCTCATCAATCATGTAAAATGAAACATCTCCGTTATATACATCAATGGTCACCTTGACCGAATTCCTGATGTAGTTGAGCCTTCTATTATTAAGGCGGCGTTTGGATCGGAGGGAATAGGGATACATATTAGATGTGGTGTAGGCGTCCATGATCCAGAAAAGCCTTCCTCCGGAGACTACAAGATAGGGATCAGCATCAAAGGCCAGAAATGGGGCGATAGCATTTACACGCCTGTCAATCCGGCGATTATACATGATCCTGCTCTCAGGGGCCAAATAGGTGGTAAACAATATCTGAGGATCAAGGAATTCAAGGGCAAACAGGAGCCTCCTTAAAAAAGATCCGATAGGAACTCCGCCCTCTCCATGGTAATTTGTGTATACATTTTTATCACCTTTCGGGTAATCAAATTCCTTGGTTTTCGTCTTTACCAGAATATATTCATCAGTCTTTTCTCCATAATAGATCTCGGGACGCTCTATCTTCAGATCAACGTGATAGGAAGGAGGCAGGTCTTTTATCAAAAGATTGGGAAGACCTTCAGCATTAACTTCATTTACCGGGCTTGAGGCCAGTCCATAGCCATGGGTGTAGATAAGGTGTCGGTTGACCCAGGTATTCGCCTGTGGAGGAAGCTGATTTACGTCCAACTCCCGTGCGGCCAGCATGACCTGTCGATATTGCTTGTTGATTATATAACGGTCCACGTCTACGTGGTGAAAATCGTAATAGAGCCGTATGGATTGGATCTGTCTGTAGGTCTGGAGCAGGGGACGTTCATCCCAGATCCTGATGTTTTGAATAGTAACAGCCTGATTCTCAATATCTTTTTTAGTAAGCTTCTCCTTAACCTCAAAATTAACTTCATTAATATTATGCAGGTTATATGCCTTGCGGGTATAATCGATATTGTGGGCTATGTAAGGGGATTCTTTTGCCAGTTCATTGGGTTTAACCACAAATTTTTGCACCAGGATAGGGAGAAAGTTCCCTAAGATAAGTATGGCGCCGAACCATATTCCTCCGGTAATTAAGATCAGTTTGGTCCTGGATCTTTTGACGTTAGCAAAGAGAAACACGGCCCAGGCAAGAGAGAAAACGATCAGAATCCTGTAGGCGAGGATCTTTATCTTTACATCGGTATAGCTGGCGCCAAAGGCAGGTCCTTGCGTGGAATAGAGAAGACCATAGACCTTTATATGATAACCCCAGGCAAGGAGCAGGACAATGATTCCTCCCAGCAGTAGAAGGTGTTTCTTGGCATTTGGCGCGATGTTGATCTCCGGCATAGAGACAGATTGGCTTTCCGTCTGAACCAAATCACCTGCTATTTGAAGGCCGCCGTCTTTCAGATACCAGACGATGGTTGTAAGCCCTGCGAAGACAAAAAGGACGAGTAACCCGTTTCGGACGAAGATATAAAAGGGGAGTGAAAAGACATAGAAACCGATGTCCTTGTTAAAGATGGGATCAGCGCTGCCAAAGGGTTGCTGATATAGATAGCTCAGCACCATATCCCACTGGGCGGCGCCCTTTGACGCGATAACAAGACTGATAATCAGGATAAGTGCAAGCAGAATGGTGTTAAATGCCTTGCCGGAGATGGGAAGGTCACTTTTGAATGTCATGTCATGCCTGAATGCCGGTGACGAGCGCTGGGCGGCATAGACATTGACAGAAAGAATAAGGATCATAAGTATCCAGATTGCAGTACCAAGACCGAATTTGCCTAACAGCATTGTCCAGAATACAGGCTCGAATTCGATATTCAGGAACCACAGCCAGTTAGGATAGACAGAAACCACAGCCCAGAGCACTATAAGTACCAAAAGCCCGCAACCGATCATTATTTTTTTATGAATATTCATGTCTTAGTCTCCGTAAGTTAAGGTTAGAGAACATTTTGTCAGATTGAAGTAAACCTTATAGACGCTTTACTTAATCTTGAAAAGCCACTTCCTTTCCCGCAAATCGGGATCTTTGATGTGCGTGGATCTTTACCTTTATGAAATCGCTACACGATTTCATGTAACGTCCCGCTTCGCAGGACTTTCAAAAGAACTCAGCCAGAATACCCCGTGCTGTGCACGGGGATGAATGGCTTATTTTGGGGGT
>JAFDAM010000123.1 GCA_019313825.1 Deltaproteobacteria bacterium | reverse complement strand
ATTGCGGCCCAGAAATCGGTTCAGGAGATCTGCGATTTCGTGGGTTTAGACAGCCTTGGTTACCTGAATATCGACTACTTAGAACAGGCCTCCCATACCCCCAAAGAGGACCTCTGTTTCGCCTGCTTCAACGGGAAATATCCTGTCCCCATTGACGAAAACGTCTCCAAATACTGCCTTGAATAATACATAGGTTCAGCGGTTTCCCGCTGAAGACCGGATCTTTGACCAGTATCCAGCATCCAGTATCCAGGATCACGTCCTCAGGACTCAAGGTCCTTTACGGCTTGAAGCAGGGTATCGAAAAGCTCCTCGGTGTCTTCCTTTTCAAGGCACGAAAATGCCACCCTGAGATCTGTTTTGCCTAAGGAGATCAGGCCGATCCCATATTTATCAAGGAGATGGACCCTGAGTGGTTCCGCTTCAACCGTTTTCAGCCGCAAACACATGAAATATCCTGAATTAAAAGGATAAGGTTCCCATGCGTCATGGTATTGCGGGTTTGAAAGCACCCTTTTTACCTCCTGGGCCCGCCCTTGCAAGATCTTGAATTTATTGTCTTTTTCTGCAAGGAAGTCTTTCGACTGCAAGGACTTGAGGACGATTTCCTGGCTCAGATGGGAGGCATTGGATATGGAGCCTCTGACCGCGCCGGCGGTTTTCTTTTCGAGAGCGTCATAAACCGGCCTTGACTCGCCGGTCAGTGACGCGCCATAAGTGATGAAGCCTACCCGCAGACCCCACACGAAATTTTCCTTGGTAGCCCCATCTAATTTGATGGCAAGAAGCCTTGGGTCATTATTGATCAGCTTTGTAAAGATCGATTCCTTTAATGCATCTTCCTCATAGAAGAGCCCGAAATAGGCGTCATCGGTGAGCGCCAGGACATTGGTTCCACCCCGGGCCGCGTTTTTCAGGATATTAACGATTTCATCCGCATCTTCAGGCGTGACAGTATAACCGGTGGGATTGTTGGGAAAGTTAAGTATGGGAATAATCTTTTTTCTTGATTTAGCCTCGGTGTTAACACAGGCATCGAATTCTTTCAGATTGAATTTCCCCCGGTTGTCGAAAAGGGGATAGTGTACAATTCGGGCCCCCCTTCGGACCGCGAATATGAGGTTATAATTACCCCACATTTTGTCAGGAAGGATAATCGTATCGTCCGGATCCACCCACATATCAGAAACCACGCTGAGGCCATGGGTAATGGCACTGGATACAACTGGGAGACTGACCTCTTTACCCTTCAATGAAGGGTTTTTCCTGAACATCTCATCCTGCCAGGTCTGGCGGAGAGGCATTATGCCGAATGATGGGGCATAGGTGAGCGCCTCCTCAGGACGGATCGCATTCAGCATGGCCATAACAGAGGGGAGGTGCATGGTTTGCCCCTTTTCAGTTGCCATACCGATAGTAGCGTTAAATTTATGGGCCTTTTCCTTTGCCTCGGCACCCTGGGAAAGGATCCCTTTTGGAAAAAAGAGGTTTTTCCCAACATCGGACAGCATTTCGTAGATATGTTCATTCCCTGCCCTGATGATTTCGTTAAGCTCTTCTGCGATCGGATTCATGTGTGCACTCCTCTCTGTCATAACTGTTCCTGATATGTTCATTCCTTTCGATTGAACAGTTCCTTAGCTGTTGGTTCTCAGATTTGTCAAGGAGAATTGTGGGATATTTCCTGATTCATAAATTTCCTGAGCCCTTTTGAGAGCGGCAAGGTCATCAATACCCATTACCTCTTCTTCATCTTCCGCAAGGATATATCCGACAGAGAGGCCGTCATCATGCATGTATTCGATGATGTCTGTTATGAAATACTCTTTAACATTGTTCAATCTGCCATTGATCTCCTTTCTCACTAAGTGAGGCCTTGAGGCAAGCACAGGAAGGTAGCGGAGGAGGACTTCTTTTTTGGCTGCATAGATCCCTGAGTTGCAGATTTGAAGCTTCTGTTGCTTATCCTCAGGGTATTTCTTCCAGTATTTCCATTCTGTAATTTTTTTAACCTGATCTCCGTCCGTCTCGAGTACGCCATATTGCTTTCTTGATTTCGGTCTGAAGCCGAGGACAATCAGCGCGTGGTCTTTTAGCCTTTTTACCAGCTTCATATATGTATTTCTCTTGACAAAGGGCACGTCGCCCATGGTGACAATCAGGCGATCATAGTCCTCGGTTTTTAAGAAGGTGAGAGCAGCAAGCAAGGCCCCTCCGGTGCCGTTTAGTTCAGGCTGTTCCCGGTAAGTGAGGTCGAGGTCATGGGTGGCCTTTATAACGTCATCCTTTTTGTGGTTAACAACCACGGCCTTTGGGCCGGGAGGGAGGTTTGTCAAGATGTGAAAAAGAATAGGGCGGCTCCCCTCATAAAAAGATTTCTCGGGAAGGAGGGGCAGAAGCGTTTTATTGCCGCTGTACCCTTTCATGCGGCTGCCCCTGCCGGCGGCCAGGATTAGGGATGCTGTTTTCATATTTCCTGAACCTCTGAACCTGTGAACTGTTGGAGATGATGCAT
>JAFDAM010000122.1 GCA_019313825.1 Deltaproteobacteria bacterium | reverse complement strand
TGACCCTTATGTTGCGAGTTTGCCTAACTCATTGAATATATGTACTTATTAGCGCAAGTGGCTGAAAACGGAGATTGCCTAAGTAATACAGCAAGTTATCTGAGATTGTCTTAATGCTCCAAAAAGGGCTGACAACATAACAATTTGTATGTTTGCATACTTTTCTTAATCTGGTCAATGATAAAGGTCCCCGATTAGAGACTATCAAGCCAGTTCAGAGTTTCCTGTTTGTTTTCCCAATCAAGGAGTTCTTCAAATTTAGGATCTTCGGGTAGTAATGATTGGGTATATTTGATGAACCGCTTTTGAACTTCCCGCTTTTTTGTCAAATTCAGGTGCAAATAGACCATGGTAGTTTCGATGTTCTCATGGCCCAGGTGATTTTTAATGTCGGTGATGGAATCTCCGCAAGAGAGCATATTTACTGCCCGAGAATGACGAAAGCTATGGGCCGGGTGGAGGTCTTTGAGTCGTCTGGCAGGAAGGCACCCTGTGAGGTATTTTTTACAAAGGCGATGAATACCGTGTCTTGTAAATTCTTCCCTGCGTTGGTTAATAAACATACGCGCCCTATACGGGGTTTTGGGCTGTAGTCGGTATTTTTCGATATATCCGCTAAGGAGTTGAGTCGTTTTTGGCCATAGTTGTATCAACCGATAACGGTCTCCTTTGCCCACAATGGCAAGGGTTCTTTTCTGAGGATCAAAATAGTCAAGGTTGAGGGTTGCCATCTCACTGGCCCTGGCGGCTGAATCATAGAGAAGATGGAGGATGGTGTAATCTCGAAAGCCTTGTTTTCTTTTTAGATCAACGGATTGAAAAACCTTAAGGATCTCATCCTCAGTCATATATCCGATTAACGGTCTGGAGAAGCGCTTTTGTGGGATATTAAAGATCCTGTCTGCTATTTTGCGATATTCAGGATACATTAGCCTGATCATTTTTAAAAGAGACTTAATGGCTGCCAGACGGCTATTGCGGGTTCTTGGAAGGTTATTGCGTTGATCTTCAAGATGCTCAAGGAAGGCAAGTATGAGAGTGGGTGTGAGGTGTTCAACGTCGAGTTCTTTAACCGGGAGCGACAGATCCTGTGCGGCAAAGGATAAGAAGAGGGTAAAAGCGCTACGATAGGATTTGATTGTATCATCACTTGCCCCTTTTATTTGTGGGAGATACTGATCAAAGTATTGATGAATACAGACTGAGAGTCTCCTGCCTGGAGATGGCAAAATCGACCAATCCCTGGCGCTGCTCGGCATCCAGGACCTTAAGATACACTGCCGTATATCGATATTTTGTATGGCCCATATAAGCGGCTAATATCGGTAAGGCATTCTGAGGAGATTTTCCCTGGTTACTTATCCGTTTTAATGTGTTTATGGCAAAGGAATGCCTTAATGAGTGAACAATAGGTGCACCAAAAGTTGTATTGGCAATAATCCGTCGGGGTTGATCAATACCGATATCTTTAATTGCCTGATGGAAACCCGGATAAATACTGTTGGCCGATAGTTTCGTACGGATAGGTAATTGCTTATTTCATTTATTACCGTTATGGGAATGGGTATTAGGCGATCTTTACTAAATTTGGTTTTTTCAATATAGATCGTTCCTTCTCTGCTGCGGTAGTGCTCAAGGCGTAGGCGTAGAGGTTCGGATATTCGCATGCCGCATCGGGCCAATAGCAGGGTAGCAACGTAGATGGATAAATCCTTTAAGAAATGCTTTGGTGTTTTACGCAATTTTTTTTGAATAGAGCGAAGCATTTGCTCGATTTCATGTAGTGAAAAGATAAAGGGGATATAAGCATTTTCCGCATGTGGGGGAATATCTTGCAAAGGATTTTCTTCATAAATTCCCTTGCGCAACAGATATTGAAAGAAGCCCCGGATTACTGACAGAATACCATTGACGGTGCGTGGATCCCCCTTGAGTTCTTTTCTTAATTTGAGGAAAAATGCCGGCGTAAACGTATCCCAATTTGCCTCCTTTTTCCTGATGTATCGATCAAAAGCGTGCAGTGGTGATGTGAGATTGCCGTTGGTGAATCCGATGGATCTACGATAAAGGATATATTCGTCGAGTTGTGAAGCTATAAAACTTTCAAAGGGTTTCATCGAAAAGCACCTCCCGCATCAACTGAGTATAAATATGAAGATAGCGTTGTGTCGTCTGGATTTTGTCGTGTCCCATCATCTGTTTGATCTCAAAGATTGAAGCCCCTGCTTGCAGTAAGTTTTGAGCATAGGTATGCCGCAGCCAGTATGCTGATGACGGCAGGTTTGCTTTTCGCATGGCAGTGCTGATATCGCGGCTTACGCTCCCTGGCAAGATTGGCTTATGTGGCACGCGAAAAGTTAAAAAAAGTGTTCGCTCATTACTTTTGGGCCTGCCCTGAACGATGTAGACCGCAATGGCCTTGATGGTAATTTCGGGCAAAGGGAGCTTGATAGGGTTGTTGCTTTTCCGGTCCGGGATAGTAATTTCTCTTTGGCTGAATGAGATGTCATCCAGGCGAATGAGGCTGATTTCCTTGGGGCGAAGGCCCAAAGTATAGCCCAGATAAATCATAGCCGATGTTCGAAGTGAACCGGGAGAAGAAGTGGAGAGAGAGGCAAATAGCTGCTTTACCTCATGAGGGCGCAAGAATTTTGGTGGTTTGGCCTGGGCATAGAGAGGGGCGCCTATGAGGAGTGACCCGAGATCCCGTCTTAAAATCCCGCGATCCTGATACAAATATCGCAGGAAACCCCGCAGATTGGATCGTTGATTCTGGCGTGTTGTGGCAGTGAACCTGGCATTATGTTTTGACAGAAAATCATCTACATGTTCAATCCCTATGTGGGGCAGCTTAATATTGTGCTCCTCAAGGTAACAATTTAGGGCGGAGAGGGTATTTCTGGCACGTAGGAGATTAAGATGATGAACCTGCCTGGATTTTTCATAATAGAGCAGGTATTCCTCATGAATTTCAGGTAATCTTTGAAGTGGCTTTTCTATGGGGCGTGGTATTCTGTTTTGTTGAAAAAGATACCGTGAAAGGCCCCTTACCGGCGTTGATGCATGGGTGAGCCCGCTTTCTTCTTGAAAGTTTTCTAATGTATCAAATGTAAAAACAGCATCCCACGGGATTGTCCTCTGGTCTATATAACTGAGAAAATGATTCAATACCTGTTCATACTGTATGAATGTACTGTTGGCATACCCATTGGATATCATCCACAACAGATAGTCGTGTATGGTCTTCTTGAGTTGCCCCAAAACCGATAGTTCATAAACCATGGTCAACCTCCTTGAGAGATCGGGCTATAAGACTGTTTATAGCGGCAAGGCCGTGTTTTTCCATTTCATTTTTTGTTTTGAGGGCCCTTGGGGGTGACATGGCAGGGTGGTGAGGAAGGGAAAGCACCTGGAATAGCCTGCCATCAAAGGCAATCAGGTCTTTGTCAATGAGGGCATTTCTGGCCAGGATATACTCATCGACTGAGATCCGAAGGAGCGTACAGATTTTATCGTAACTGTAGTAGGACAACCCTTTACGATCTCCTACGAGTACAAGAAACAGGTAGAGCGATAGCTCGTGATGGGTGAGGCTTTGGAAGAAGCGGTCTCTTAAAAAACGGTGCTCGATAAAGGCGAAACTACCGGTGATCTTGCGGATCCGATTGGCACAAAGCGTGGTTTTTTCAATCATGGCTAATCTCCTTTCTTTTATAAAATAAGAAGGAATAAATTGAATGCTATCGCGTCCATCTTTGCAAGATACGGCTAACTAATTGGAATCAGGCGGTATTTATGCGATAACGAGTCCATCTTTGCAAGATCTGCCGTGCCAGGAATAAGGTAGTAACGCCCTGCTTTTACAGGTGAAATTGGCTTTAACGAGTCCATCTTTGCAAGATTTTTGGATCGCCGTTTTTGATCACGTTCCTTTTGTAAAAACCGATTACGTATCACACATTCCGGGTGTTGATCCCTGTATTGTTGCCAGTAATCTTGGTTTTGTTCTATCCAACACTGTTGACCCTCTTTTTGATCCTTTCGGTATTGGGGGTTATTTT
>JAFDAM010000121.1 GCA_019313825.1 Deltaproteobacteria bacterium | reverse complement strand
CTTGAGTATCGCAGACTTACTGCCCTTGATATTAACAAAACCTCTTACATCAAGGGCGGAATTAATTGTCAGGGTGGACTCTTCAAGAAATTCCCGGATATATGAAAGCCTTGCCCTGGACCTCTGGAAATTGGCCCCCTTTGTCTCAGTATTCCCCAAAAAGGGTTTCCATATCTTCGTCTTATCAAGAGAATGATCAATTTCTCTTAGGGCTTTCGAGATTACAATGGAATTATCATTCTTGTAGCTATAATCATTATACTCCAAGAATGTCCCTATTCCATTTTTTACGGCGTTTTCAGGCGATGTTTCAATAAATGCCAGAACCCTTGCCATCCATTCAAGGGCCTCCCTGGCATATGTCAGCCTTATCCGTTTCAATGTCATATCAGGTGACTCTAAAAAATCTCCTGGAAAACTTCTCCATTGGTCCTCTAAATGTCTATATTTTCCGAGGAACTCGAATTCCTTTGCGTCCTTCATCTTCATGATGGTTTCTACGAGTTTTTGTGCCCAGTCAAAAAGGAATGCCTTTCGAGCCTCATTCATTGCGTAGGTCAGGCCGGTAAGGTGCCGAGTCGAGTCAAGAGGGTATCCTGTATCACAAAAAAAAGCGTATACAAGATCGGGACATTTATCATAGAAAAAGGAGACTGGTCCGATGACAGTTGTGACATCCTTTCCCAGCGGGGCACTCAATCCACCCTCCTTAAGGATTTCTGCTCCAAACTTTCCCCACCAGATTTTGTCCGCTCGAAACAGAGTCTCACCAGCAAACCAAAGCATGTTGTCGCTGCTCCAAGTCCAAGAGATGGTAGTAAGGTTCTTTGTGTAGTAAGTATTACTGTCCTTGCCCACAAAACCCTTTTTTTCGACATTATTGTCCTTTATGCCCATCAAAAACTCGCTAGCAAACAACCCTCTTGCATCAAGTCGCTGTGGTATGGCTTGATATAGAGCCTCAATGCATTGTGTACATGTTTTGATGGTTTTGTGACAGTCTGCAAAGGTCGATGAGAGCCTTCTAGACAATTCAAGCATACCATGTTTAAAGGAAGGAGCTTTGATGTTACACAAAAAGCCACAAGGTTTATGATTCTTATTCTCGAACTTGAATTTGGGAGTCAGATGAAAAAAGTGCCTAAACGCCGAAAAATTGCTATTGTCTTTGAAATATGTTATGGGAATGGGCAAGAAATGATAGTCGCCAGTGCCGGGTTTGACTAGGTCCGGTTTTTCATGCTTTTGAAATCTAGACATTAACGCGGCCTCGTTTTGTAGAAAGTGGTACGGCCATAGAGGCCACCATACCGCTAATAAATAGGTTTCTTCTTCGTCATGCGGTGTCATTTTTATTTAGGTGCCACTGTATTCGTATTTTCAGAAGAGCTACACGTTTTTTCCCCTATTACGTCCCTACCCAAATCAGCACCAGAATACACTTCATCGGTTTGTAAAGGAAAGCGAAAACAAAACTTATGTCTGATTTCCTTCAGCCTCTTGGCGTCTTTCTCGCCTTGAATAAAGCCTCCCTTACTTCCAGCAGTTGAAGCCATTACAATCCTCCTTCAAGATCATTCCTCATCCAGGGCCAGAACTGAGGAATTGAGAGTAGACTCTTTAAAAACGCCTACCGTTTTGTGGAACATAGAGATCACCTTAGTTTCTCAAGCAAATCTTCATAAGCCTTATTGAGTGCCCTATATTCGATACCTAAATCTGCGGCCTCATCAACCTTAAGCTGACCAGCCTCCAGCTTTTCTTTGACTTCTTCACGCCTTTTGGAGATTTTTGCCAGTCGTTCCGTTGTCTTTACAAAATCTTCGTTTGCTGGAACCTTTACCTTTTCTATAATGTCCTTCAATTCACCGACTATTTTTGTTGTAGAATCCGCGATTTCCTTCACTTTTTTATCCACATAATCTTGAACATCAGAATCTAATGCCATCTTCTTACCTCCTTTTCAATACCCCTGAAAAACCAGCGTTAAATGCAATTAGCCCTGCGGCAAGGAGCGTTCCCGGAACCAAAAACAACCATGGATAGGTCGCGATATACGGTCCTGCGTTATAGATCTCGGAACCGATTGATGGGGCCGGAGGTCTTGTCATACCCACAAAGCCGAGCAGGGCCTCAAATGCCACAAGCCCCACAAAATCGAGCAGGGCGTATCGTACTATTCTGGGCCCGGCGATTTTCCCCACATGCCTCAGAAGGATTATGTAATAAGGCGATCCAATTGCCATTGCGCCCTGGATGTGCGGCATTTCCATGCTTGCATTGATCTCCTCCTCCACTACTGCCACCTCGAATGGAAATGATATCATAGCAAGGGCCAGAATCAATCCCCACTGTGTAGCGCCCAGAAGGGCTGCAAGGGCAAGGCCTGTCAGAAAGGGTGGGACAGTACGCATGGCAACCAATGGCACTGAAAGAACGGACTTCAGCCTGAGCTTTGACAGAACCAACAGCATGAGATTCGCAATAAGGGAAGCGCCAAGCGAGATTACCTCGGCTGCGCCTGCAATACCGAGGCTTGATCTGAGACCTGCCGACGCC
>JAFDAM010000061.1 GCA_019313825.1 Deltaproteobacteria bacterium | reverse complement strand
ACAGGAAGACCGTATCCACAGCTTCCGGGTCTATGTTCATGTGTCTCATATTTTCAAGGAGGATCTTGCCGTCATCACCGGTGTCAAAGAGTATGATCTTTTCAGCGCCTTCAATAAGGCATGAGAAGCCCCAGATCGTCTTAAGATTGGCATTAAACCTCAGGTTATTGAAGATGACGGATATCTTAAGGAAAGGGATGTTTTTGTGCATATTAACTCCATTTTAATTTCTTTGTCACGGTCAGGTGTCTTAGTCTCTCTGAAAATTGTCCCCAGACTATGGGTATGTTAAAGAGACGTAAACAAGGGTATATCACAGGAATGAAAGGATGCTTTTTCCTGAAGAGATAAACATGATGCTGAGCATATCACATACAGTTTTGGCATATTCCGAAGATCTGAACACTATGGTCAGTCAGCTTGAAGTTGTTATCTTTCGCTACCCTGCGAATGCGCTCCTCAAGGACTGGATCCGTGAACTCTTCCACCATGCCGCACTGCTCACAGCATATATGTTCGTGGTGTAAATGACCGTGAGTATGTTCGTAATATGTATAGTCAGAACCAAGATCTACTTTCTTTATTAGTCCGCAGTCCTCCAAGAGCTTGATTGTCCTGTAAACAGTGGCCCTGGCAACCCTTTGATTTTTTTTACGCAGGGCCTGCACAATGTCATCTGCTTCAAGATGTTTGTGTACTCTGAAGATCTGTTCTATGACCAACTTCCGCTGATTTGTCAGAGATTTCCCTCTTTTATTGAGAAAGCCAAGGAATATCTCCAACTCCGTTTTGTGTCCTTTATCGGCCATCCTGCCTCCTTCGACTTGGTAGTGTTCCTAATAATATTCTCTTGAAAATCAATTATGTCTGTGCCGGTTGATTAAAGAAACAGATTTAAAAGTCCTCCAACCACAAGACTCGCGGTCACCATAATTGCTGTGGATTTTATCATATTTCCGACTCCAAGCTCTTTGACAAGTGTTGAAAAAGTAGCAATACAGGGAAAATACATAGTAAGCACAACTGCCGCTATGACAAGCTGTTTCCATGTCATGTCAAGCGGTGCAAGCATTCCTACAGCCACATCCTTTCGCAAAAAACCTATAGCAAGAGCGCCCACTGTCTCTTCAGGAAGTCCCAAAACGCCTGTTACAATCGGAGAGGCAATTTTTCCCATATACTGAATTATACCAAATGTGTATAGCAAGTTGACTATGAACACTCCCAGAAGTACGTATGGAACCGCTTCCATGATAAACCATTTTATCCTGACCCATACTTTTTTAATGAGCCCTCTTAAATATGGAATTCTGTAAGGCGGTATCTCCGTAAATATCTCCAATGACCTCCCTTTCACAAAACGATCCATGAGCATACCCAGGGCTACCCATACAAAAAAGAGAGTAATATACACAACTATCAGACCGCTTACTCCGCTTCTTCCTACAAGCCCCACAATCATCGCCTGAAGTGCCATACAGGGTACTGCAATGGAAAGAAGAGTCGCCGCGATAAATCTCTCTCTCTGTGTCTCCAATATCCTTGTAGAAAGCACTCCGGGGACATTACATCCCAGCCCCAGCATCATGGGAATTATCGCGAGACCGTGTATTCCCAGCCTGTGAAACAATGTGTCCACCATAACAGCCATTCTAGGGAGATACCCCGAATCCTCCAGAAAAGAGAGGACAAGGTAGAATGCAACAACGTATGGCAGGACAGAGGCAATAGGCACAAAAAGTCCTGTCGTCATGAGCCCGAACGATTGACCGAAATCGATCTCACCGTTAATGAGCTTGCCTATCAATAGATCATGCAGAAATCCTTGTTGTCCCATAATATCCGAAAATTTAAGCATCAATGGCGCCCAGAGTTTTTCAAAAATAGGTTCCAGCACATAACCGATAAGAGTTTCCCCGATTATTCTAATTATAAAGAATGCAAGCAGCATGACAACGATCGCGATCTGGATACCCGTAAAAGGTCTTACAGAGGCATCACTTAGCTTCTCAATAAATGTATGATGCCTGTGTGTTATAGTCTGCACTGAAGATATGATATCCCCGATCTTTTTCCATTTATCATTATCAACATAATTCAGATCTGAAACAGCCGCATCATCCAATCTGTCCACAAGGCCCTTTATTCCTTCCCCTGTTACAGCACACGTCGTCACACACGGCAGGCCAAGCATATGCTCAAGCTTCTCAACAGCTATGGATATCCCCTTATGAACGGCTTCATCATAGATGTTAAGGTCTAATATCATTGGAATCTTTCTTTTTATAAGTTGCAGGGTAAGGTTGAGACTCCGTTCAAGATTTGTGGAATCCACAACATTAATAATTTTATCCGCTCCCTTCTCAAGCATCTCTACTGCTATTTCTTCGGCATCGCATGTAGGTTCCAGGGTATATGTGCCCGGAACATCGATTATCTCAGCAATCTGTTCCTTTATCTTTATATGGCCTCGTGTAAATTCCACGGTAGTGCCCGGATAATTTGAAGCAATTACGTCAGCGCCTGTCAGTCGGTTGAATACAACGCTCTTGCCTACATTAGGATTTCCCATAAGCAAAATTTTCATCCGGTTAACCTGCCTTTCCCACTTGTTTCCACCATTATTTTGCCTGCCATGCCGTATCCTATAGCAACATCGGTATTACCCTTTCTGATAATTACAGGGCCTTTCATCCACTGAGCAGAGGTCTTCGTAATCACATCCCCGATCTTTATTCCCATTGCCTCAAGTTTTGCGAACAGCCTGCGTCCGCCATTAATCTCAACTATTTTCCCTGATGTATTTATCGGGATCTCATTTAAAGAAACAATTTTTGACATAAGAAACCATCCTTTTGCAGTCTATTTGAGACATAAGCTCATTCATTTTGATATAAAGATTTCCGGAGATATCCGGTTCTAAACCTTGAAACAGGAAACCAGGATCAAAAGTGAATTGCAAATGAGACTCAATCTCAAGGCTATTACGTTTATTGACCTTAAGTCAATGAGATTTTTTATTGGGATCAATATTTGTTAGCTGATCCTCATCCGAAATGGTTTTTCCGTCCAGCTCTAACTTCGGGATGCGACATACTTATCATATGCCCTTGAAAATTCTTGATTCCATCACACTACTCTGTTGCGGTTTGTTCCTATCGGCAGGACTCAGAAAGGGCTGGAAGCTACTTAGTTAAAGAACAGAGAACATTTACTGGAAAGAGATTGGGGAGGATTAAAGAGTGGAATTTTAAGCGCCTTCAACAAGGGATGAAGACCTTTTTTTACTTCATCATGGTGAGCCGTCTGGTACCTTTTATCTGTCTGAAGTTTGCCCCCTGGCTGACGCATTGTAAGGCAAGTTCCGGGTCTACGACCTTTGTGCCTGACACGGCATCAACTCCATAGTCAAAAAGAATCGGTAACAATGGCGTAGTATCTCCCAATACCACCACATAGGCCTCAGGGTTACAGAGCTCAAGAAGGCGCTCCAGAGTGTGATTCGTAAAAGCGGTTCCTGTGATACCTAGGACATCGGCTTTTGGGATCAGGTTTTCTGCCTCATTTTCTGCTAAATCGCCTTCCCTGGGATTTTTCTCAATCACCCAGAGCTCCTCTGTGATCTTACGAAGTCTGTTAATAAAAGGGAAGTGCCCAACAATGACCACCTGCTTGCCTTCTCCTTTTTCAGCGATAAGGTCAGCGGCGTTAAGCTCTATAAAACTTTCTTCATTAATGTCGAGGAGAGAATTGATAGTTGCCATACCAATTGCCGCTTCAAGTATGCTTTCGGAATAGGACATCTGCGCAAGGTCATAAACGCTTTTCTCCAACAGATGCCCGGGTTCCTTGACCAATGGTGGTTCCTGTTTCAGCGCATCACGGGGAAGGGAGGCTGCCAATCCACAGTTTCTGGTCAGAACGCCTGTGTGGAAGACACCCTGTCGTATATCATTCACATCTGCATTAAAATCCAATGTTGAGATAATATCATCCAGTATCTTCATGATTGTTTCCTGTTGTTTTAGTATGTTAACGTCGGTTGATTGTTGCTGGTTCCCTGCTGAACAAATCAAAAAAATAAACATAGATACGTATTTGAAAACAACTGGGTCAGTTGTATCAAGCTATGCCATGAATACCTCTTAAATCATTTATTGATGTCCATTCAGAAACGGCGCTTTTCAGCCTAAGTAAAGAGGAGGAAATCCCTTGTAGAGACTGAAAGCATTCCGTTTCTGAAAAGGACATCTACATAGGAGGCCTAATGCAGGCTTGTAATGATCCTGTCTAAGTGGAGACTCACACCGGTTACATCTGCCTATATTTTCTCTGCTTTATCATGTAATTATTAAGCGCTTCCTGAAGGGTTACCGATGCAAGAGTCGCACAATGGTAATCATCATCAGGTAATCCTTCAGCCTCTTTGAAAATAGCATCACCGGTAATCGCCAGGAGTTCATCCGGGTCCTTGCCGATTGCCATCTCAGAGGCAAGTGAACCGCAAAGATTACTGGACTCGCACCCGTCTGTCTGGTATAGGGCCTCCTTTACCCTGTTATTCTCAAACCTCAAATAGATCTCCATGGTGTCACCACAACCGCCCGTAGAACGGGCAAATGCATCAGGGCTATCCATGACCCCTCTGTAAAGAGGGTTCAACATGCGCTTATAAATCTTTTCACTGTATGCCTCTTTGAGTTCCTCAATTATCTGTTCCTTTATCTCCTTTACAAACAAATCAATTGTATCATTCATGCCAAGCCAGTCCTTTAAGTTGTCTATTATGTTTTTAAATAAGCATCATCTGTCTTGCTGTCTAGTCATTGAAGATCCGCATCCGGGACATTTTTCATTATATCAATGATAATCATGTGTTCCCGGTACAACCTTGATTCCGGTTTTCTCCCCAAGTATCTTTGCGAACTCTTCTGCATCGCCATATGGGCATCCGGGTTTTGCATTCGCAAGACAGGTGCTCAGGTATATCAGGTCGGGTTTTATCTCGGACAGCTTCATGGCCATACCCATGTTTGGGACCATGGTTCTGCCCGGGCATTCACACTTTACAAATGATATTACATGAGAGGGTTCGTCAAAATGGCCATCTCCCAGAGCTGCCGCCTTTAGGCATCGCCACTCCCCGGGGCATCCGTAACCGCTGTCCATATAGGCTCCACAACCAATAATCGCAATCTTTTTCAATTTTTATCTCCTTTTTGTGTAGTCTATGGTCCGCTATTAGTTGTCAGTTGTATTTTTGGTCCTAAATATCTATACAACGCGCAGAATATAATGCTTGTTTGTCCATATCATACTGCCTAGGCTGCCTTTGAGATAGGCTTCCAATATCTCCTCAATACGGCCTGATATATCAGGGATGACCTCTATGCCGGTTGCCGTAAGCATCCTATAAAGTGCCCTTGATACGGCGCCGCATATGAGAAGATCCACCCTGAAATCACGGATGCGCAGAGATCGCAGTGAAAGATCCTGATCTTCAAGGAATGCCTCAAAGCGGTATGGCTCGTCCTGATCTAAATTCAACGATCAGGAACCTGTATGCCGTATCCAAGACAGGTGAGATCTTATCCTCCCATGTTGGAATGGCTATCCTCATGGAAGAGTACCCCTTGATTATAGGTTTTTACGCAGGATCATTGTGGCGTGGATACTATACTAGGACCAGTGCCCTTCCACGTTTGCAGATTTTGAGGATTTATATTTTCCTCCTAAAAAGTCCTGAATGGCATCCTTTATAGTGCCATTTACATCCGCTACCACATCTATTTTTACTGCATTGAGTGTCCTGAACGCGTTTGGGCCGCAAAAGCCCGTAAGCAAAACTTCCGCGCCCTTGTCACTGATCATGGTGGCAGCCTGAATCCCCGCGCCTTTTAATGCGTTTATATTCTCTTTGTTATCCAGCACTTCAAAATCAAGAGTATCTGAATTGACAATAAGTATGTATGCGGCCCTGCCAAAACGGGGATCAATCTCTGAATCAAGTTCTGTTCCCTTGGATGTAACTGCTATTTTCATTGTTCATTCCTCCTTTAGGCCAGGTTCATACCTCCACCTCCACCCCCGCAGACCTGGTTATCCGTGATCTGTGACAACTTTCCGGCTATCAGGTCTTCCACCACCGGTTTTATTTCAGGACGCTCACTATCATGATAGACATCAATTCCGGCCTGCTTGAATCCCATGAGCGGGCGCATGCCTATGCCTCCAACGATCAATGCGTTTACCTTATGTTCGGCAAGAAGATTGACCGGTACCATGCACCCGCCCTGGACATGGGACTGATTCGGGATAGTTGATACTTCCTTAATGCTTCCATTTTCTACATCTATAAATGTAAATACATCACAGTGACCGAAATGGCCTGACCTAGTTCCATCCAGACCGCCTTTTTCCGCGGATGGGACTGCAATTCTTCCATTCTCCATATTCAAAATTCTCCTTTCTCGTTAAAGGTTATCGACAGGATTAACAGTATATACAGGATCCATGAGAATGTGAAGATCTCCGGCATCCACATCAGCGTCGCACAGGACCATATCTTCGGAAAGTGACGCAAAGGCTGCCACCAGGCTTGTCTTGCCTGTACCTCCTTTCCCACTCGCAATGCTGATAATCATGATCTTTAACTCCCTATTTCTCAACAGCTCCTGTTTTGTGTGTAAGATTTAATATGGTTTTGAGGCGCTGGAGCAACTCATCTGCATCTTTTTCTTTTAGCTGTACGGGAAGTTGCATAAGAATCCCAAGACCCTCGCTTGCTTCGTGAAAATCACCCTGAGAAAGAGAGCTTACTACAGCGCAATTTAACATAGGATTTACTGGAACAATTTTTTTAATAAATTCAAGGCCTGTCATATTTTCAAGAAATTCATCGGCAATTATAAGGTCAAACATTGTGTTTGAAGTCATAGATAAGGCATCGCTGCTAGACTCGGCCCAGGTTATATCTACATCATTCTTCTCTAAAGTTTTAGCCAGTTCTAATAATGAGTATTTATCAGAACTTACAATTAATGCGAAGGTCATCACACTCTCCATAGTTTAGTCAGGCTTTTTCCCGGTTCCGTTATTCTCCTTTTGAATGATTCAAGGGTGTTTATAGCTGAATCGGCATCTGCCTTCAATATGCAAATTAGTCAAAAATAGCTCGACAGCACTACAAAGCATATAGTATGCCATTTAGATTAATCAAATGATAAGACCTTTCAACTTAATGATATCACTGTGTAATGTGGTATAATCATTGTGTTTGATGTGCAAGTGTCCAGAATTACAGTATTGCATATTGGCAATGAAATATTTTGTCAGAATTGCAATAATGCAATGCATGGCGGGGCGAGGGGGTATCAGCTAATCTTTCATCAGCATTGCCGCTTTGTTGCTGGAATATGCCTTATCTTTCTCTAAAGGGAAGGTGCATGGATGTGCCGTTTTTAATCTGCGATAAATAGACAAGGAAGTCCAGTAAAGGGAATTCATGAGCAGGTCCTGAAGCGATCCATCTCCTTG
Source organism: Deltaproteobacteria bacterium (assembly GCA_019313825.1). Classification (GTDB taxonomy): domain Bacteria; phylum Desulfobacterota; class DSM-4660; order Desulfatiglandales; family HGW-15; genus JAFDAM01. Next base: position 5,512 of record JAFDAM010000061.1, on the reverse strand, counting down.
TATTTCATGGTTTTATACCATGCCAGGGTCTTAAAATACAGGAAAGAGAGATTCATCAGGAAAGGTATGCATCAACTTGATATACCGCTTATTATATCACGGCTTGCGGCGGGTATCTGCCTGCTTTTTTGGAGTATACCATCATGGGAATCTATCTGTTCTTCTCTCCGGGGAATCAATAGTGGCCCATACCTTGCAAAGGTCTTTACGATAAATGTACAGACCTGGGTGTTTCACCCTTCTACGTCTGGAGCTAAAATATTTTGGATAAAAGTGGTTTTAAATAATTTGAAAGGAGGAACAATCAGGGTGAAGAAACTCAGCATCATAATTTGCAACCGTTACCATACTTGTGCTGGTGGGAAGTGCCTGCGGGCCCTTAGAAACCGGAAGGGGGCCTTTGCCCTGTACAAAGGAGAGGAAGTCGAGTTGGTGGGCTACACTACCTGCGGAGGTTGTCCCGGAGGCAATGTAGAATACGCTCCGGCAGAGATGTTAAAAAATGGCGCGGAGGTCATCCACCTGGCCACCGGTCTTGTGGTAGGATACCCGACCTGTCCTCGCCTGCAGGCCTTCTGTGAGTTCATACCCGCCAAGTACGGACTGGATGTGGTTATCGGTACTCATCCCATCCCACAGAACTACTACTTGACCCACCAGGCCTTGGGGACTTGGAAGTCGGACAGGTGGCAGGAACGTATCCAACACGTCTTGACTGACGAGGAGACACGTCTGGCTTACGATTGACAGCAGGAATCTGAAAACAGATGTGTTTGGATCAAAGCTATTGAATCAGGGGCGGGCGCTCCAAAGGCCGGTAAAGGTTTAATTCCCCCGTCCCTTGGAGCGATAATAATTCTTTCGCTTGATACCCCGTTGCTTGTCGAAACCTAGGGGAAATTTATCCGCCTATGGAGGGCCCCGATCAAGTGGGGCAGCGGGTTAGTTTATTTTTTTGAATATAAAGGAAGTTGCAAATGGAAACATTCGCGGAAAATGATATTGGCATATGTCTTCAGCCGACATTTAATATAGACTCGGACAATGGGAAACTCATTGGAACCGCGGAGAGTTTGACGAGGGAATGTTCGGGAGACGCTGAAAAGGCGGTAAAGCTCTTCTACTTTGTCAGGGATTCAATTCGATATAACCTCTTTATGATCTCGGTCTTCAAAGAGGACTTCAAGGCGTCAAGGATTCTTGAATGGGGAAAGGGTTATTGCGTTCAGAAGGCCGTACTGCTTGCGGCCCTCGGCCGTGCCGCGGGTATCCCGAGTCGCCTCGCCTTTGCCAAGATTACCAATCATAGAGTGCCGCTTCATATCCTTGAAAAATTGAAGACCAATACCTATCCAAGACACGGCTATAACCAGTTTTACCTGAATGGCCGCTGGGTGAATGTCACGGCGACGTTTGACAGGGAACTGTGCAGGAAAAACGCGCTTCCTGTTGTGGAATTTGACGGAAAACACGACGCTGTCTTGCCTGGAAAGGATCTTGAAGGCAACCCGTATATTGAATATGTCCGGAAATTTCCGCCTACTGAAGATCTGCCTTTTGATTGGATTGTGGAAAAGATTTCAAAAATCGTGGGACCGGACAAACGCCCTTTCTTTAAAAAGCCCGACAGCAGCTCCAATTAAAAATGATAGACGCAGGCTGCCTTTTAACTTACAAGTAATGCCTTCAGAAAAACTAAAAAGGAGTAACCCATGAATGGTGATGATGTCTTTATCAGAGCAGTGGACAGGGTTGAGATCGTCACCCTGATGGACAACTATGTAGACGTTCTGCTGGAAAGTTCGGAAGTAGTAACCCGTCCGCCCGTTACAAATAATAGAGAGATATCTACTAACACACTCCAGGCAGAGCATGGCCTTTCTCTGCTTGTTACGGTCCATGAGGGTGAAGAAAACCACAGCGTTCTTTTAGATACAGGATACAGCAGGATCGGTGTGCCCCGCAATCTGGAATGGCTGGAGATTGACCCAAAGTGGATTGAGACCGTTGTCCTGAGTCACGGTCATATGGATCACACAGGGTCTCTCTACGATATCTTTGACTGTCTTGACAGACCTGTCCCTATTGTGGTTCACCCTGAGGCATTCCACGCCCCCCGCTACTTGGATATGGATGGCGGCCAAAAGATGTTTTTCCCATGTACGCTGAAAAGAGATGACATGGCCGACCGGGGGATTGAGATCATCGAATCAGAGGGGCCCCTTCTTATTGCGAATGATATGATCCTGGTCAGCGGCGAGGTGGAACGGACAACCCCCTTTGAAAAGGGCATGCCCAATGCCTTTCTGGAGCGTAACGGAAAAGAAGAGAAGGATCTCATCAGGGATGATCAGTGTCTGGTGGTGCATCTAAAGGACAAGGGTCTTGTGGTCATTTCGGGTTGCGCCCATACGGGGATCGTCAATACGATACTCTATGCAAAGAAGATCACAGGAGTAGAAAAGATCCATACGGTGATCGGCGGATTTCACCTCTCCGGCCGGGCATTTGAGCCCATCATTGAGAAGACTATCGAGGCCTTAAAGGAGCTGGACCTGAAGGTGATCGTGCCTATGCATTGCACAGGCTGGAAGGCGATAAACCGGATGTCAGAGGCCTTTCCTCTTTCCTTTGTCCTGAACAGTGTCGGATCAAGGTTCAACTTGTGTTAAAAGTAGTCATATCGTAAAATTTAATAAAGAAAGTCTTTCAAAAAGTATTCAGGAGGCGGGTTTGAGGGTTTGTATACCAACTGAAGAGCCGGGTTTGGAAGCCAGGGTGGGAACCAGGTTGGGGAGTTCCCGATATTTAATGGTCGTTGATATAGATACAATGGCGGTTGAGGCGGTGCCTGGGGGATCGGGGCAGGGCGGGGGCGGTATTCAGGCCGTTGTGCTGGCCATCAGCAAAAAGGTCGATGCAGTTTTGACAGGCTACTGTAGTCCAACTGCCGAGAAATATCTCTCAGCCAACAGCATAGAGGTCATTACCGGGATCAGCGGCACGGTGGCAGAAGTTATAGAGCAGTACAAGAGGGGTGAATTGCAGACGCATATTGAAGTTAAGCGAAAATCCGAATCAAGATGGAGCAAGATTGACAGGGTCAACCTGCTGCATGAACTAAGAGAATCTTCTAATCAATTTTTCACACTGCTGCCGATGCTGGCAGGTGTCGTCCTGCTCATAGGTCTTTTCAATGCATTTGTATCAAAAGAGTTTATATCCTCTATTTTCTCCGGGAACAGCATGCTGGATACTCTGTGGGGGGCCTGCTTAGGCAGTATTTTTGCGGGAAACCCCATCAACAGCTACATCATCGGGGGAGAATTGCTGGAATATGGGGTGAGCCTGCTTGCCGTCACTGCCTTTATCATCTCTTGGGTAAGCGTCGGTCTGGTACAGTTACCTGCCGAGATAAGCGCCCTGGGCATCAGATTTGCCCTTGTGCGAAATGCCGCATCATTTGTCCTGTCAATAGTCATATCTTTTACTTCAGTAATTGTTTTAAACTGCATTAGGGGGTTATCTCTTTGAAAAGAGGCAGAGACCAGAGTCTAATAAAGAAAAGACGCAAAATGCGCCTTCTTGTCTTTCCGGCCGTCGTCCTGGTCATCTACGGCATTCTCTTCGTAATAATGCCGGATAAGGCCTCTGCAGCCCTAAGGAGCAGCGGCAAAGTCTTCACCAATATCCTAATGCCGTTGTGTCTTGTCTTCATTTTCATGTTTGTTCTGAATCTCTTTTTTAAATCAGCATCTATTACAAAGTTCCTCGGTAGAGGAGCCGGCATCAAGACCATCATCCTCTCAGCCGCAGCAGGAATTATCTCTATAGGGCCAATCTATGCCTGGTATCCGATGCTGAAGGCGCTTCGGGAAAAGGGCGCCGGCAATTCTTTTATAGCCATTTTTTTAGGAAACAGGGCTGTAAAGCCGTTTCTCCTTCCCATGATGATTTCATTCTTTGGTTGGATTTATGTGCTGATTCTGACGATTTTTACCATCATTGGATCAATCGTCGTCGGATACTGCGTAGACATCTTGGTAAAGGAGGATGTAACTACTCAGGCGGATAGTCTGTAGGCTGAAGACTGTTGGTGCAATAAAAGTAATTGAGCATATGCCCAATAAAATAACTTGACTGTTTAAGACAAATAGTTATATTATGAGCACAAGCTCATAATAAAGGGGTATAAATGCCGAGACCGAGAAAACCCAGATTCGTCCAGGGGCGTCCAATAGCTGATGCCTTTATTCCAAACAATGTGCCTCCATGGGGCAGAGAGGAGGTTTTTCTTACCATTGAGGGTCTTGAGGCTATCAGGCTGAACGATTTCCAGGGCATGGACCAGGAGACGGCAGCCCGGATGATGAATGTCTCACGTCAGACCTTTGGGAGAATCCTGGCCGAGTCAAGGGCAATCGTAGCTGATGCCCTGGTTATGGGTAAGATCCTTAGAATCGAGGGCGGTCATTTTGATATGCCGCCCAGGGGAAGAGGAAGACACCGCCGTCACAGGGGCGGTGGATATTAAAGGCGAAAGGAGGTGTTTGTTATGCCGGGATTTAACGGAACAGGTCCTGCAGGAATGGGACCTATGACAGGATGGGGCCAGGGTTACTGTAATCCTTCCCAGTCTGCCTATGGTCCGGCACGGGCAGGGGGGCCCGGTTACGGGTTTCCAGTTCAAGGCCGAGGATTCGCTTATGGCCGGGGTTTTAGTCAAGGTCGAGGGTTTGGCAGGGGCTTTGGACCGGGCTTCGGTAGAGGCCGCGGTTTTAGGGGTGGCTTTGGCCGGGGCGGAGCTTACCCTGCATGGGGAAGGTGATAAATGTCCTTATAAGATGTTGGTTCAGGGCAAGATAACCATGATTTTATAGTCAAGAATTAAATAAGCTTAGAAAGGAGGTGTTTATTATGCCGGGATTTGATGGAACAGGTCCAATGGGTGCGGGACCCATGACCGGCGGTAGTCGGGGGTTGTGCAACCCCAATGGCAGGTCTTATGCCGGGCCGGGCTTTGGTGGAGGCCGTGGTTTCAGGGGCGGCTTCAGACAAGGTCTTGGCCAGGGTCGAGGTTTTGGGAGAGGCTTTGGCCGGCGTGGAGCCTACCCTTCAACCGGAGGATGGTATGGTCCAGCCTATAGTGGCCCATATAATAATCCATATACCATGCCCCCCGAAGACGAGGCCAATATGCTCAGAGATGAAGCTGATGCCGTAAAGCAAGAACTTGATGCCATAAACAAGCGGCTTGAAGAGCTGGAGTCAAAATCTTCCGGGAATTAGCGCCGTGCAAAATATTTTTCCGGGCCTCCAGGAATGCATCGAAACTCATTTTTCCTGGAGACCCGGTATATCACTGAATTAACTTACATTGATTTGAAAGTTACCTTTTATGCCGCTTCAGGGTTTACTGTGGGTAACCCCAACATGTTGTGATTTCCTTCTCGGGTAGAGTTCAAGCCCGCCGCAATGGAAATAGATTGCTGTCCTGTAATGCTCACGGTTT
>JAFDAM010000120.1 GCA_019313825.1 Deltaproteobacteria bacterium | reverse complement strand
ATGAAACTGGAAAGTGAACCGCCTCTTGAATATGTAACCTCGCTTCTGGTTGACCGCCAGGGGATTTTATGGATAGGACATAAAGGGGGATTGGCCAAATACGACGGTCATGTTGTCTCAAACCTGAGCGAACGTGATGGGCTTCCTGACAATCGAGTCAACTGCTTAATGGAGGACAGTAAGGGACGCCTGTGGGTTGGCACCTGGGAAGGTGCTGCCTGTCTGGAAGAAGGGAAGTGGAGGATATATGGCAAGAAAGACGGTTTTATTGATGATATGGTAAATGTTATGCTGGAAGACAGTTACGGAGGCCTTTGGTTTGGCTCCTATGCCGTACCTGATGGCGGAGTGAGCTATTTCGGCCCCCAAGGATGGCAAACTTTTTCCGGCCCCCAGTTCCTTCCTGATAACAATATTTGCGACATGATCGAAGACCACAAGGGGCGAATATGGATCGCAACCGGCTTTGTCAACCGAGGAGGAGCATCCTGGTGTGAGATCAATAATGGCAGACCCAGCCGCTGGGGCCGGGTTACCAAGAAGGACGGGTTAGCAGGCGATAAGGTAAGGTCAATATTTGAGGATAAACACGGGATTCTATGGTTTGCTTCTGAGTACGATGGAGTAGCCAGATGGAAAGGCGCTGAAAAACAGGTGTTTACGATAAAATCCGGTCTTTCCGGAAATGAGGTTAAAGATTGGCTGGAGGATGAAAATGGCAATTTATGGCTTGCTACTGATAATGGGATCACCAAACTAATTGCAGAAGGCAATTTTTAGAAAGGAAAGAAGGTGGTTCCTGGGTGAATAAAAAGGTATTTTTTAGCAAGTGAAGGATGTGGTTTCCGGGTAAATAATGAAGGTGTTATTGGTAAAGAGAAAATAGCAAAGGAGGCGAGATGGTGTTTTGCCGTGAGTGTGGAACAAAGCTTCCGGATAATGGGCTCTTTTGTCCGAACTGCGGGACAGCAGTGGGAAACCAAAATAAATCATTTTCTGGTATGCAAAAAGAGAGAATAAAAGAGAACCAAAGCCCGGTGGTTTCAAGTGATCCCCAAAAGGAAAAGCCGCCTCTCACATGGAGCAATCTATTGCATCTTATTTTAACCAATACAGTCAAAGGATTAATTAAAAACATCCCCATGATGCTTATAATTTTTTTCCTCAGCATTCTGATTCACACTTATCTGCTGGTCGTATACAATGAGGGGTTTGCACCAGGAACATGGGTTGGAAGCCAGCTTTTGGCCACTAAGGGTAGAGTAGTATCCTCCACTATTTTGTGGATGCTGGTATCGGGTTTTTTCTTTACGGCAGTTCTCCAAATCAAAGCAAAAGGTTGGAACGGCTTTTTTCGGGATATTTCCCGGATTCCCGGACAGATGCTTGAGTATTTCCGCGAGGCAATAGGGGACGGGTTGCATCTCTTTTTGGCCGGAATGGGGCTCGCTCTTCTTATTTCCGGGGCTATGAGCGGTGTGACCAGCTTAGTCTTGGCCGCAGGGGCAGCTGCAATTTTTGCCACTCCGGCGGGCAGGGTAGTTGCAATTCTGATCCAGTCCTCCTGGGTTACTCTGATGAGCGCAGTAAACCCTCGGCGAACAGAGGTTGCCGCCAGCTTCGGCGTTGTCCCTGCTTACATAAGCCTGATTGGAAGCGCGGTGGGATTTGCCCTGGCGTCATTTCTTCCGCTGTCCACGTGGATAGGGTTGTTACTTCTGGTGGCAGTCGGGGTGAAGATTTACACTGGTAACAATTCGTTTGGCGACAAAACCTTCGATATTCTGTTTTTTCTGTTTGCGTTGACCTGTATGATTCTCCGTGCCAAAAAGGTATTGGCTGATGACGGTGGCTGGCTGGAAGCTGGCGGAACCTTCAGCACATGGGTAAGAAGCCCGGGTGCAGTGAAGGCGGTATTACACGGGATTGGCCCTTCAATTGGAGCAGCTGTAGGACCGGCATTGACCAAGGCTATTTCTGCAATTAACCTGAACAACTTTGTTCCTCAAGTTCCAACAAGCGGGGACGAAAGCCAAAAAGGAACGGAAGCCCCGGCAGGCTACAAAGCCCCTCCGGAAGAGGAACAGGGTGTGCCGCAGGAAAAACCGGCTAAGCAGTATGATGATGAAGGCTATGATGAAGAAGGCTATGACCGGGACGGGTACGACAAAAACGGATTCAACCGCAACGGTTACGACCTGGAAGGTTACGATAGAGAAGGATACAACCGTGAGGGATACGACCGGAACGGGTTTAACCGGCAGGGCTATGACCGGGACGGGTACGACAAAAACGGCTTCGACCGCAACGGTTACGACCGGGAGGGTTTCAACAGAGAAGGATACAACCGCGAGGGATATGACCGAAACGGGTTCAATCGGGAGGGCTATGACCGGGACGGATACGACAGAAACGGTTTCAACCGCAATGGTTACGACCGGGAAGGTTACAACAGAGAAGGATACGACCGCTTCGGTTTTAACCGGGACGGGGTCAACCGCGAGGGCAAGACTAAAGAAGAAGTTAGAGCTGAAATGCGGCGGAAACTGGCTGAATTGGAAAAGAAGAGTGAGGAAGCCAA
>JAFDAM010000060.1 GCA_019313825.1 Deltaproteobacteria bacterium | reverse complement strand
CTTATGAGGGCAGTTACGGGAATATGCGACACTGATGATGGACTGACCTTCAGGGCCACATCCTGGCCCAGGGAAAGAGATATATCTTCATCAACCAGGCCCTTGAATGTCTTTGCAATGGCTATGGGATAAGAAGGAAAAAAGATGTCCTTTAGGTATCCCAAGGCGTGGATCTGTTGCCTTATATATCCATCTTTGTCGGGGAACAGGTTATTGTGCCCTATCCCTGCGGCTGCCTCGGCAAAGGAGGGTAGCAGTGGAATAATTTTGGACAGCCATAACGTGGACGAGATTGCCAGTTCATCGTTCATCCCCTTAATCCGTTTGAAAGAATGCCTGCCCATGAATGCGGGGGCCTCTTTGTCCCTCCCCCTGCTCATCGTATCAAAATAGATGGGAAGGACCACATTTCCCGCGTCTTTTATGGACTTATACAGCTTGGCGTCATTATCCAGGTCCTTCTCCGCCTGAGACAATCTCTTGTAAAAAGAGAGTCCCGGACCTTTTTGGGCCAGGCCCAGACTGTCAAAATTCTCCTTCAACTCTTTGATGGTATTAAGTCCCGCGCTCTCTTCCGGTTCGGAAAAGAAGATGTTCAGGGCAATCACCCTGGCTCCGGCCTTAGACAGATTCCGGATACCCTGCGCAAGGATATTTCTGGGCCAAGGGAAACGCCCCAATTCCGCAAGATCCTCATCTGAGATAACCACGAGTTCAATGTCTGGATTCCTCTCTTGAGAAGCAGCCAACCTGGCCCTGAGATCAAAGGACTTCATCTCTATGGCGTCTGTGAAATCAAATATGCCGGTAAAGGTTATGAACAGAAAGAGCAAGGTGACTGCCAAGCCGATCAACCAGTCCGGTATAGTCTTCTTGATTTTCATGATCAGGTCTTCCCTTTCTCAGATGTTTGATATGCATACAGATCTATAATGCGACATAGGGCGCAATCTTTTGATATGTCTTTTTCCCAATACCGCGTACAGATAAAATTTCATTCAGTTCTTTAAACCCTCCCCGCTTTGACCTCTCTTTGACAATGGCCTTTGCCAGTCCGGGACCTATCCCGGGAATAGCTGTCAGCCCCTCTTCTGATTCCGAGTTCAGGGAGATGGGTATCCCGATCGTGATCTTATGGAATGCGGATATCTCTGTTTGAAATAATTTCCATCCATCGCCATCCCTTTGGACCATAACCTTTAGATCAGAATCAAAAACAACATTCTTAAAGCGCTCAGGAAGGCGTGTATTGATACTCAATCCCCCGGCCCTTTCAATCAACTCCATTAGCCCGGCCTGTCGGCGGAAAGGGTATACGCCGGGGTGCCTTATATCCCCTTCAATCTGTATGAACAGATCCTCATCGCAGGAACTCCCTTGAGGCCTCGGGCTGTTTAAGGCGGATTTCAGAGAGTATAGTATAAATACGGTTAAAAGCAGTATCAGAAGCCCGTTTATCCTATCATTTGCCGGACTGATCATTTTCCAGACCAAAGGCCTCATGCAGTACACGGACAGCCAGTTCCTTGTATTTCTCTTCGATAACGCACGATACCTTTATCTCGGATGTGCTTATCATCATGATATTGATGTTTTCCTTGGCCAGGGCCCAAAACATCTTCTGGGCCACTCCGGCATGGGTCCTCATGCCCACTCCAACGATGGAGACCTTGGCAATATTCTCATCGCCAAGGACCTTTTCCGCACCGATCTTTTTGGCCACTTCTCTCACAAGCTTCATGGTCGATAAAAAATCGGGCTTGAGTACGGTAAAGGTGAGATCCGTCAAGCCCTCTTCGCTCGTATTCTGGACAATCATATCCACTACGATGCCGGCCTGAAAGACCGGTTCGAATATCTGGGCTGCGATCCCGGGCTGATCAGGGACCTTTTTGATGGTTATCCTGGCCTCGTTCTTATTCAATGCAACTCCGGATACAAGGACCTTTTCCATATCCTTTGTCTCTGCGACTACCATGGTACCCCTTTCTTTTGTAAAGGTTGATCTTACATGGATCGGCACGTTGAATTTTTTCGCGAATTCAACAGACCTGATCTCCAACACCTTTGCCCCGGCGCTGGATAACTCCAGCATCTCTTCATATGAAATGGCGTCCAGCTTTCTGGCCTTTGGACAGACATTGGGATCAGCCGTGTATACGCCATCCACGTCGGTAAATATCTCGCACACATCGGCATTCAAGGCGGCTGCCAGGGCCACGGCCGTTGTATCCGAACCTCCCCGCCCCAGGGTGGTTATGTTACCATGTTCATCCATCCCCTGAAATCCGGCCACTGCCACGATCCTGTTCTGTTCCAGTTCTTTCAAGATACGTCCGGTCTCGATCTCCTGGATCCTGGCCTTCCCGTATATATGGTCAGTTTGTATCGATACCTGAAACCCCAGGAGAGAACTTGCATCATAACCCATCGACTTTACGGCCATTGCGAAAAGCGCCACGCTTACCTGTTCTCCGGTGGACATAAGTACGTCCAGTTCTCTCGAGTCGGGTACAACAATCATCTCATGCGCCAGTTTTATCAGCGCGTCGGTCTGCCCGGACATGGCCGATAATACCACAACCATCTTGCTGCCATCTTTGTGATATTCAATGACCCTCTCGGCCACATCTCTTATCTTTTCAATGGAACCAACCGACGTACCGCCATACTTCTGAACTAATAATGACATACTCTACCTATACGTTATCTTAAGCGTTCACGGGTTCAGAGTTCAGAGGTTCAGGGTTGCTTTTTTGTTCATTGACCTTGCTCTTAGGCCGGCAGGTATTTGACCTGTCCGCTCGTGCCTTAACTCGCATATGTTTACAACCATGTCTTACACAGCCCCAATAACCTGTTCTTTCCATGTATTCTCAGGTCTCGCATGGCATGCGGGCTTGATGTGAACCCACAACCTTTGAACCCTGAACCTTTGAACCCTGCGCGGTTAAAAGTTATCTAATGTGACTGTTCTTTCTTTTCGTTATTTGAGGCCCTAAGCTCCTCAATTATATCTATCGCGCGTGGATGTTGTCCGGATAGGGTTATGTCCCGCCTATTCTCGTCAATAATAACGATTTCCACCTTTATCCTATGCTCCGGGAGGATCTCCGGCCAGCGATCAGCCCATTCCATAACGGCAACGCCTCCGCTTTGCAGATACTCCTCAAGTCCTGCGTAAAGGACTTCTGAAAGATCCTCCAGCCGATAGAGATCCATATGATAAAAGGTGCACCTACCCTTGTATTCGTTGACAAGCGAAAAGGAAGGACTGGGGATGACCGTATCAGTACCCACGCCCAGGCCAAGGGCAAGGCCCTTGGTAAACCATGTCTTGCCGCTCCCCAGATCTCCAACCAGAGCGACTACGTCCCCCTCGAAAAGTAGGGCTCCAAGTTTTTTACCCAGGTTGATAGTCTCCTTATCCGAGTCAGTCAAATATTTCAAGCATTTTAGCTTCAAAGTTCAATATCTAAGTATAAAAAGGTATATGGCATAAGGCAAAACACATCTAAATACAGACCCAATTATCTCTGTCATCCCGCCAAAGGCGGTGAGTCTCCCATGCCCATATAATTCCGGATCACAATGGATGATAAAAATCCATATGAAAAGGCAGATCCTCCAGGGGCCATTCTCCGCGGGCAATTGCGGCCATCAGCTCGGGCAAGACGTCCAGCAGTTCACCGGCCAATATACCGGCCTGCCCCATATCCTCTGCCAGCAGGTCAGCCGCCATCCCGTGCATGTAGACCCCTGCCATGGCTGCCTTGGCCATGGGCCATCCCCTGGCAAGAAGGCCCGCGATCAGTCCGGTCAGGACATCGCCCGACCCGCCGCTTGCAAGGGCGGGACCTCCGGTGGGATTCAGAAAGATCTTTCCGTCAGGTTCAGCTATCAGTGTCCTGGCCCCCTTCAACACAAGATAGCATCCATGCTCCTTTGCGAACCGAATTGCTGTTCCGGCACGGTCAGACTGGATATCCGAGTTTTTCAAACCGGTTAATCCGCCCATCTCACCTGGATGAGGAGTAAGTATCCTTTTGCCTTTGTGATCGGCCAGGACATTCAACTCACTGGCCAGACCGTTTAGCCCGTCGGCATCTATAACCATGGGCAGCCCGCAAGTGGACACTATCTTCCTTACCAGAGCGGACGTCTCCTCGTTTGTGGACAGTCCGGGACCGATAGCCAAGGCTGTTTTCCCTTCAATCAGCCCTTTAATCTCCTTTTCCGCCTCAAGGGACAGGCCCCCGTCCTCTGTCTCCGGCAGGGGCACTGTCATGGCCTCTGTCAGCTTGGACTCCAGGATATGGTTCAGGCCTCTTGGTACTCCGAGTGTGACCAAACCCGCGCCTGCCCTTAACGCACCGAGGGCCGTCAGGGTCGCCGCGCCGGTCTTGCCCGTCGATCCCGCCAGGATCAAGAGATGACCCCTGTTGCCCTTATGTATGTCCCCCTTTTCCGAGTGGAAAAGACTACTGAAATATTCCGGTTCGACCACATGGCACTCTGTCGGTACCTGATCCGCGACAGTATCCGGTATGCCGATATCGATCCTTGCAAGCCGACCCACAAGGTCTGCCCCGGGGAACATGAGCTGGCCCAACTTGGGAAACCCGAATGTCACTGTCAGATCGGCATCCACAGCGATCCCCATGATCTGACCCGTATCCGCGTTCAGGCCGGAAGGGATATCAATGGCCATAACAGGCTTTTCCGACGCATTAACCTCTTCTATAACCTGCGCGTAAAGGCCTCTCACAGGTGAATTGAGACCGGTTCCCAAGATGCCGTCTATGATATAATCGCAATCCTTCAATGCCTGGCCCAATCCGGCCCATGTGTCAGGATCAGGGGCCTCCACTGTCTCCAGGCCCATATGCCTGATGATCTCCAGGTTTATCAGTGCGTCCCCGGAGATCTTTTCCAGATCCGAGAGTACAACAACGGCAACCTTCAACCCCGCCTGAAGGAGGTATCTGGCCATGACGTATCCATCTCCCCCGTTATTGCCCCTGCCGCAAATCACAAGAACGAGAGAATCCTGAGGAGGATCAAAATGCTCCAGGAATATCCTGCTGGCGCCTCTTGCCGCGTTTTCCATCAGTACCACCCCGGGTATCCCCAATTCCTGGATGGCTAATCGATCCATCTCCTGCATCTCAGATGCCTTGACCAGTCTCATCGCTCTTCTCCAGAACCACAGTAGCAATTCCGTATGCACCATCATCAGAAAGGCTCAGGTGATGGCCGGTTATTTCTTCCTCTTTGCAGATTTCCGATGATCTTCCGTGTAGCCTCAATCCGGGCCTGCCCCCGGGAAAGTGAAAAACCTCTATGTCCCGCCACCTGACGCCTTTTTTCATCCCAAGGCCCAGTGCCTTTGCAAAGGCCTCCTTTGCGGCGAAACGCAGGGAGAATACCGAGAACGGAAAAGCCTTATTATAACAGATTTTCATCTCATCAGGAGTAAAAATCCTGTTGACGAACCTGTCCCCCCACCTCTGGATAGCCTTCTCCATGCGCTTTATTTGAACAAGATCAACACCGATTCCGTATATCATCTGATAAAAGTGAATTAAAGTGTAGAGATTAATAAAAGGTATATGGCATTAGGTCTAGGGCATAAGGCATAAGGCCAAACCTAACATAAGCAATTCTTACCTTGAGCCTTGTCGAAGTCCCCGGTTTAGAGGGCCGGGCTTTGATTCATCCCAAGTGGATATAACAACCAAAGGAGGCAATGTCCATCTCTTCAATGCGATATCTTTTTAGAAATTCAACCAGCCATTGCTGTGACTAAATATTTAGGGTTTACGCCTTTGAACTTTACGGAGTCTGCTTTGAGCTTTTCAAACCCCAAATATTAAGCCACCTCCTCAAAAGGTGGCAGATATCGCTTTGAAGAGATGGACATTGCCGAATAAATTTACACCATTAAGGTTCTACCTATTTCTCCAATTTCAAATTTAATAATCCTTTACTAGGGCGATCATCTCCCTTACCGCCCTATCCAGTCCGACCAGGACCGCTCTGGCAATAATGCTGTGGCCGATACTGTACTCCTCGATCATGGGAAGGGCCTTGAACCGCTTGACATTGACATAGTTCAGGCCGTGTCCGGCGCTGACGGAAAGCCCCAGCCCTGAGGCTATCTCTACAGCCTTTGCGATCCTTACAAAACGCTCCTCCGCCTCGGATTCGTTCCGGGCCTCGGAATAATGGCCCGTGTGGATCTCCACGATCTCCCCGCCTATCTTATGGGCGATCTCAATCTGCTCGGGGTCGGGGTCTATAAAAAAACTCACCTTTATCCCCTTGTCCCTGAGCCTTTCAACCACCTTACCGTACTGGTCAGGGTTTGCCTTGACATCCAGCCCCCCCTCTGTGGTGAGCTCCTCCCTCTTCTCCGGCACGAGGGTGGAAAGTTCCGGCCCGGTATTCCGGGCGATCTCTATCATCTCATCCACGGCAGCCATCTCCAGATTGAGCTTGGTCTTTACTGTCTGCCGCAGGAGAGCAAGGTCCCTGTCATTGATGTGACGTCTATCCTCCCTCAGGTGGCATATGATACAATCCGCCCCGGCAAGCTCGGCTATTCCCGCGGCCAGGACAGGATCAGGCTCATCTATGCCCCTCGCCTGGCGGACTGTCGCGACATGATCAATGTTCACCGCTAACCGTGCCATACTCTATTCCTCCCTGATCAAGGCCAAAAGCCTTTTCTCTTCTCTTTGCATGATATGTTCATCCTCCGGCGATCTCTCATGGTCATAATTAAAAAGATGCAGGATCCCATGGATCAACAGACGGTAGATGGTCTCCTCCATGGACTTTCCAAGCTCGTTCGCCTCTTGAATGGCAGTGTCCACGGATACCACCACGTCCCCGAGCATACCCGAGTCCACGTCAGTCGGCGAGTCCTCCGACATGGGGAAGGCCAATACGTTTGTAGGGCCGTCCCTGCCCAGATAAACGCTGTTCAGCTCGGCAATATGCGCGTCATCAGTAAAGAGGATACTCAGTTCTTCCCAGTTACAGGCCAAGTCTTTTAAGACTCTCTTTATCGTCCGCTTTATCGTCCGGCTTTTTAGCCCCGGGATCTTCTGTTGAGACCTGATCTGTATCTCCATTTACCGCCTTTTTTACTGTCTTTGAATTTGCTTCAGGGTATTCAACGCGATGGTGAAAAATCCCACCTAATGTATTATTAAAGCTCTTTGCTATCTCATGGAGGTCCTTTAACGTGAGCTCGCACTCATCCAGCTGTCCGTCGGCAAAGACCTTGTTGATTATCTTCTGCACAGTGCCCTGAATACGCGCGGGGCTGGGGTCCACCAGGGACCTGGAGGCAGCCTCGACCATATCAGCCAGCATGACAAGCCCCGCTTCCTTGGTCTGAGGTTTTGGGCCGGGGTATCGGAAATCTTCTTCTTTTATCTCAATTGCCTTGTCCCCTTTATTGGCCGCCTGTTCCTTTGCCTTCTGATAGAAATAGGTGATAAGACTTTTTCCCTGATGCTGCTGGATGATATCGATTATCTCCTTGCCGAGTTTATGCTCTCTGGCATGTTCCACACCATCCTTGACATGTGAAATGAGCACCAGGCTGCTCATGGAAGGCGCAAGCTTTTCATGTTTGTTCTCACCCCCCATCTGGTTTTCGATGAAGTAGAGGGGTTTTTTCATCTTCCCAATATCATGATAATAGGCGCTGACCTTGGCAAGGAGAGGGTTGGCCTGAATAGCCTCGGCAGTGGCCTCAACCATGTTACTGACGATAACGCTGTGGTGATAGGTCCCCGGGGCCTGGACCATCAGCTCCTTTAAAAGAGGTTGGTCAAGGTTGGCCAGTTCCAGCAGCTTGATATCCGTGGTAAACCCGAATGACATCTCTATCAGGGGGATAATTCCGGTGGAGATCACGCCCGCAAGGAGCCCTCCGATGAAACCCGCGACCAAGGCTATTACGGCCTCCAGGGAATAGAGAGAACCATAAAGTGTCTCTATGGAGAGGCAAAGGACTATGTTGATAAGCCCGACCTTTAATCCGGTGTTGATCAAAATTCCCCTTTCCCGGTAATCCCTTACTCCATAAGCGGCCGTAAGGCTGCTGATAAAGAAATAGATAAAAAATTCTACCCGTCCTTCTATTACCAGAGAGGCGAACACGGAGATGATTATGGAGAAAGCCGCTGCCATGCCTATCCCCTGGAATACGGCTACAAGCATTGCTCCGCAGGCGACGGGCGCGGCAAACAGCAACGCCTTGGGAGTAAAAAAATGAAACCCCCTGGCTATCTCTTCGGCTATAAAGGCATAGGCCCATATAAAGATGAATACACCCAATAATATTACGGCATTAAAGAGGAGGACAATCCCTTCATTACCGGATGGCCTGATCCTCATCAATCCCGCCAGATATACGATTGCCAAGAGGGAACCGATCAGGATGATCATGCCCGGTACCCGTCCAAGCATGTTGGCCTGCCCAAGGGACCTGGCTTCCGCTGAAAGCTTAAGCAGGTGGTCAGGGCCTATCCTTTCCCCCTCTCTCACGAGCATCTCACCCTTTTTTATCTGATGATATACCGGCTTTACAGACTCCCTTGCAATGTCCTTTCTTAATTCTGTCTCCCTTTTGTTAAAGGTGAGATTTGGTTTGACAAGAGATAAAGCCATATTGATAGAGGCATCTGCCAGTTGGGGAGATCCCGCGACCTTCCTCAGTTCCCTTCTCTGGCCCTTTATCTGTGATTTGGCCCCCTCGATATCATAGAAACGATTCAGGTCTGTTATCAAGGTCTCTTTCTGGGTGTGGATGCTCTGAAGCACAACCCCCTTCTGGGCCTGGCTCATCAAGACCGTTCTGTTCCCCACGACTCCCCTTTCAAAGACCTTGTTGGCCAATTCTATGACGTGATTCTCAACCTCGGACGGGAACCCGTTTTTGACAAGTATTTCAAAAATCTTATCGTCAGGGGTTATCTCATGGAGCTTAAAAAACCGATCCTTTATAATCTCCTTATCCTCCAGCATATCCAGTGGAATCTTCTCAATAGGGATGGGCTCGCCTGGTCCGACATCATCTGATATGGAGCCCTCCCTGGCATCGGAAAAAGCCTCTTTTATCCGGAGAACGAGATTAGAGGCAAAAGGGTCAAAATCATAGATATATGGGACCTCCTTAACGGCCTTCTCCCTGTCCTTTTCAGTCAGCTCCTCGTTCTCCATGAGGATATCACGGGAGGCCTTTATGTCCGCATCAGCCACATCTCCGATCTTGTAGTCCCTTGGCCTGCTCAGGATATTCGGAAACAGCAAAATGCTGATAATCAGACTTAACGCGACCAGGAGAAACCACTTCTGGACCTCCGGACTGAGCAGGTTGGACCCAAAAGACCGTTGATTGCCCATTCCCCGTGTCTCCCTGTCTGATTTTTTTGATGGCTTTGCTTTTTTCATAATCCTTGTCTTATCCGTCATAAGATCCCGTTTCTCTATGGATGCTAAACAGTCAGATACCGCTATTTGTCCCCTTCAGCCCGTTCGTACGCGTCTATGATCTCCTGAACCAGGGGATGTCTGATAACGTCGTCCCTGGAGAAGTGCACGAACTTGATCCCCTTAATACCCTCTAACAGGTTCCTTGCCTCAATCAGGCCGGATGTCTTCCCTTGAGGCAGGTCTGTCTGTGTCACATCCCCCGTGATTACGGCCTTGGAGCTGAATCCAAGCCTTGTCAGGAACATCTTCATCTGATCCGTGGTGGCATTCTGGGCCTCGTCCAGGATCACAAAGGAATCATTCAGTGTCCTTCCCCTCATAAAGGCCAATGGCGCGACCTCAATTACGCCCTTCTGAATGAGACGGGATGCGGCTTCAAAATCCATCATATCATGCAGGGCGTCGTACAACGGCCTGAGATAGGGATTCACCTTTTCGTAGAGGTCTCCGGGCAGAAAACCGAGGTGCTCTCCCGCCTCCACCGCCGGCCTGGCAAGGACGACCCTGTTCACCTCTTTTTTTGCAAGGCTGGCAACGGCCATGGCCATGGCCAGATAGGTCTTTCCCGTACCTGCCGGACCGATGGCAAATACGATATCGAATCTTCTTATACCATCGATATAGTGTTTCTGGTTTATGCTTTTTGGTGTTATGACCTTTTTATTTGAAGCGATGTAGACCTTATCCAGGAATATCCTTTTCAGGTCCGCCGACTGATCACCGCTCAAGATCCTGATAGCGTATTCCACATCACTTATATATATGGGGTAGTCCTTCTTGATAAGTTCGTATAGCTGATTCAAGACCTTTTCAGCCAGATCAATCTCCCAGTCCCCCCCGCTCATGGTCAGCTTGGTGCCCCTTATATTGATGGAGACCCCGATCCTTTCCTCCAGGAGTTTTATGTGCGCGTTCTGTTCGCCGCACAGCATCCTTAACAGTTCATGGTCAGGAAAGGCCAGCTTTTTATCAAGACGGGATTTGTCTGTGGCATAATTTTTTCCCAAAAACTATTCTCCTATCATCTGCACGATGATCCTGCGCTCCCTGGGCCTGTTATCAAAATCCAGCAACACGATCTGTTGCCATGTCCCCAGCGTGAGTCTACCACCTATGACAGGGATATACAACGAAGGCCCTAACAGTGCGGCCCGGACATGTGAATATCCGTTCCCGTCTCCCCATCTCTCATTATGCTTATAATAGAGATCCTCCGGTGCGATTCTCTCAATGGCCTTTTGGAGATCATCTATCACACCGCTCTCATATTCTATGGTTGTGAGGGCCGCGGTGGAACCGGGGATAAAGAGTGTGACAGACCCGTCGCGGACCTCGGACCTTCCTATCGCTTCCAGCACCTGATCCGTTAGATCGAGTATATCGGTCCTTGCTGTTGTCCTCACTTTGATCTCATCTACTTTGACAGACATCTCCCTCACCTCCGCATTATCTGTTCCAATTACCAGCCCTTTCAGCCCGATTTCCTATCATAGAGTCAGGCTCTATTCAAGGAAAATGCCATGTTCCTATAAACCGCTGTTTTTAAATAAGATCTTCTGAAAAGCAATTATAATGAAAGAGAGATGTGAAGTGTAAAGAAATTACAGAATAAAGATAACATATGGCTATTGAATCCATAATAGTCTATATGGTCCCCTGCTTTGATACATCATATAGTCTGAATATGACTTCAGAGAGACAAATCAAACCTGTTCGGCAAAAAGTTGACATTGTATGCATTAAATGGTATTTTTATGCATAATCTATAGGTGAGGAGGCCAATGATGAGAACAACACTTGATTTACCGGAAGATTTAATTGATGAGGCTATGAAAGCTACTCAAATTAATACAAAAACCAAAGTTATTATTACCGCTTTAGAAGATTTAATAAGGAAATCAAAGATCTCCGGATTGAAAGAATTTAAGGGCAAGGTAGATTTGGATATCGATATGAACGCCGTTAGAGGGCGTCAATGTCGGTATTAGTCGATACATCCATATGGATTGGGTATTTCAGGACTGGAAATCATTCTGAAAAACTTGATTTCTTAATTGATGGATTAAAAATGGCCTATGCCGAACCTCAACTTTGAGTAGGATGTTCATTCCGCTGCGCTCCATTCGCACCTCTCAAGCTGGGCGTTCAGCATCCGAAACTTAGATGGGATCTATATTTTGCACAGGAATCTGAAACATATGAACTCAGAAATATCAAAACTATACTTTGTAGCAAGTTCAATTTAATTTGAGGTGCAGCGATATGAGTGAAAAAAACGACAAATCAGATTCAGTGGATAAATCGTTTTCCGACAGCTTAGAATTATTTAATGATATTTTTAGTGAAACGGATAATGCTGATGCTTTTAAAACTGCCAATGGACAATCTGATTCACCGGAAAAAGTATTGTCAGAAAAAGCACTCTCGGAATCCAGGCCTACGCCAGAAGATAGTCATAGCATCTTGGAAAGTGATGTAAAGGATGTTGCTGTAAAATTCTGGAAGTATCTAAAACAAGATAGGAAGGAGACCTTCCTGGATGCAGATTTAAAAGATGTTAGCAGCGCAGTCATAAATTTTTTAGGTCAAGATGTTGCCGGCCAAAAAATTGTGGTTTTAGAAGATGAAACACTAAGAAAGGCCAATGTTGTAGCCAGAGCATTAAAAAGAAAACGCAGTATAATAAAAACCGATAAAGAAAAATCTGCTATAGCTCATATTAGAAAGATCCACAAATATCTTAATAATCCATTCTGGCAACATAGTGTAATCCTTGAGAAATCACAAAAATATCTGAGCAACAACTTAAGAAGAGTGACTCCATCATTATTAAAGGGGCTTACTGATATCGTGGAAAAACTCCAGACATTTTTTAATGGCAATGTTTTTGACGACAATATTTTTTCAAATGACGTAGCGCTAAAACAGATGTCAATGAACTTGGGTTTTAAACAGTTTGCAGTATGTGAAAGACAAAAAATAGCCCTGGCAAAGAACAAAACAGGTGAAGTGTTTTGTACTAATACCGGATATTGTAAAGTAAAATGCCCATTTGATGCCTGCAAAGCTCATGGAGAAGAAAAAGACTTTTTAACGCTTCTATGTGAATTATTAACGAAAATGGGGATTATCAAATACAGTGAAAAAGCTTTATTGAACTAAGGTATCTTTATGTGGTCCGAATTTCATATAGAGGAGTTGGGAAATGACGCTGAGTGACTTGATTGTCGAATATCTTGAGCAATTTGGCGTGGAATATGTCTTTGGTGTGCCGGGGAGCCCTCTTGGTCCTCTGTTTGACGCACTTGTACGAAGCGAAAACAGGGGCGGCCCGCGTACGATACTCACTCGACATGAAACCGGTGGCGCATTTATAGCTGACGGCTATGCCCGCGAAACCGGAAAGATCGGCGTGTGCTGCGCAACCACTGGCCCGGGGGCAACCAATATGATTACGGGTGTAGCTTCAGCCTACGCCGATCACGTGCCATTACTTGCGATCACCGCGCAAACCTCGTTGCCCACTTTCAGCCTAGTGTCATGTCAAGCTTGACTTGACGTATTAAATATGGTATATTTCTTCAGAATCTACCTACCAAGGAGGCTAGACTATGAAGAAATACACTGTGACTTTGACTCAAGA
>JAFDAM010000119.1 GCA_019313825.1 Deltaproteobacteria bacterium | reverse complement strand
CAAGAGTCAACGGCAGTCTTGACCCCTTTACCTTTACAAACACAAAAACCCCACCTCTCCAAAGTGAGAAAAGGGGTCTATAGATTAATCAATTTCATGGCACCTTCGGTTAAGGGTTAACGGATCATAAACAAATACAAGGCAAGGCTAACAAAATAATACTTTTTGTCAAGGATTTTCAGACGGTATATTTTATCAGACAACAATGAAAAAGAGAAGCTCAAAAAGGCTGGTTTTAAGAAGGCAGGACACAAAGAAGCCCAAGCATGAAAACTTGGGCTTCTTTAAAGGCCAGTATAATAAGGCTTAACTTATTACCTTCCGAATCTTGAATTCAATGTTATTGTTTAAAACCTGACCGGTCTTAATAGTAAGACAGGTTCCCTTCATGGGGCCTTCCCCCCATGATCCTGCCGTCTTCCACTCTCCGGAGTCCACAGTTCGGAATTTAATCTCGTTTTTTAAAAACGTATGGAAGCGAGGCAAAGGGTTGTAGTTCGGGCGTTTCAATAGGCAGCTTCTCGTGTGATCCGATGATCAGATAGCCGTCTGCTGATAAATACTCTATTACCTTCTTAAAAGCAGGGCCTTTTAATTCATCCTGATAATAGGTCAGGAGGTTGTTCCTTAAGAGAATGATCTGAAATTGAGAATCAGGTGGATCAGCGAGGAGGTTGAGTATCTGCCATTCAATACCGGTTTTCAAGGTGTCTTTAATAACAAATGACCTGCCTCTATGCTGCTGAAAATAGTGTGATCTGTGATGTCCAGGCAGCTCTCTCAGACTGCTTGGAGGATAGACACCGGTCCTTGCCCTTTCAAGGTAAAGAGGGTTCGTGTCGGTTGCGATTATCTCCAATTCCGGCATGTTTGTATTGGATGCCCCCATGGAATCCCACAGGATCTTCAGACTGTACACCTCTTCCCCTGATGCACACCCCGCGGACCAGATTGTTATTTTGTTACTATGCTTTTCGATAAGCTCGGGTAGTATCCTCTTTTCAAGCATCTCCCACAGTCTCAGGTCACGGAAAAAATGGCTGATGGAGACAGTCATTAAACGTTCGCATTCATGTCTTGCCTCATTATCATTGTCCAATCTGTTCAGATATTTCGCAAGATTCGGGCAGCCCAGGCGCTGCATATGCCGGTGAATTCGTTTCTTGACCCCTTTCCTGACCTTGCGGTAGCCTCTCCATGAGAGCCTGAGACGTTGCAGTAGTTCACTGAATTGCTGATCATCCATATGTTCACCACTGAGTCACGAAGAACACAGAAGGGTTTTTTGTTTGAATATGGGGGACTTCCCGCCTTTTTGGCGGGAGGTTAGAGTCAGTGGGCTCTGCCTGAATAGAGTGTTAAAATCCGGCGATGCCCATTAATAAGGCCGAAGACTGAAGGATGAAGGTCAAGGCAGCCGTTCCTGTTTGGTTTTGCCTTATGCCTTATTATATATCGTCCCTTTAAGTTTTGCGATCCTCTCTTCTAAGGGGGGATGGGTAGAGAAGAGTGACGCCATTTTGCTAACAGTAAGGGGATTGACAATAAACATATGTGCCGTGTTGGGGCTGGAATCCATGGGAATTTTCCTGGAATATGCCCCGAGCTTTTCAAGGGCATTTGCGAGCCCATAGGGCTGCCCGGCATAGGAGACGGCTGTGGCGTCCGCAAGATACTCTCTGGACCTGGAGATGGCCATTTGCACGAGCATGGCCGCGAGAGGGGCAAGAATGGACATCGCGATCAGGCCGGTTACCCCCATACCCCCTTCATCGTCATCCGAGCCTCCGCCTAAAAAGGCGGTCCAGCGGGCCATACTGGCCAGGATCATGATCGCCCCTGCCATGGTGGCGGCAATGGAGCCTATGAGGATGTCTCTGTTTTTGATATGTGCCATTTCATGGGAAAGCACTCCCATTATCTCGTCCCTGTCCATTAGATCGAGCAGGCCCTGGGTAACGGCAACTACCGCGTGCTCCGGATTCCTGCCCGTTGCAAAGGCGTTGGGTGAGCTCTTCGGTATGATATATATCCTCGGCATGGGCAGATCGGCCCGGCCCGCTATCTCACTGACCATCTCGTACAGTTGGCGGTTTTCTCCGGGGCTCACTTTCCTGGCGCGATACATCCTGAGAACAATCTTGTCAGAGAACCAGTAGCTGAAAAAATTCAATCCCATGGCCAGGATAAAGGCGAAAATCATGCCCTGCCGGCCGCCGAAGAGATTCCCTATAAACACGATAAGGGCGGTCATGACACCCAAAAGTAAAGTGGTTTTAAACCAGTTTCCCATAAATTGATACTCCTTTTCTATGATAAAATAATAACCATAAAACCTGAAGAGTCAAGACGGGCCATGGTTTCATGTATGAGTGTCTTGCTTTAAAACCGTCGAGATGCTTGGGACGAAAAATATAAACCCATATGCCATGCCATTGCTCCGTAAAATATTATAAATCTTATCACTCTTGTCCAAAATCGATTTTTATCCCAGAATGTGCAGTTAAAAAACGAAAAATGTTGACAAAGTTGTGTAAGTAACTGAAAGTGCTCCTTTTATGAGGTTAGCAGCCAACATAGAAAGGAGCACAAAAAAGTGAA
>JAFDAM010000059.1 GCA_019313825.1 Deltaproteobacteria bacterium | reverse complement strand
ACAGCAAGCACGCAATAAGGCCCCCGGCAATAGGCAACGATTTCCTGATCCCTTGGCAGCTTGGCAAGCAGTTCTTTAAGCTGGCCCAGGGGAACGGACAGGGCACCAGGGATGTGGCCGGCTCTGTATTCTTCCACCGGTCGAACATCCAGCACGGTGACGGCACACTCTTTTACGCGCTTCAACAGATCGCTTCTATCGACCGGTTCCATACCCTCTCTGCTCTCCAGAAAACGGCGGTTGATCATTTCGACTTCAGCCAAACGGTTTTCTGCCAACACGCGCATGGATCGGAAAAACTCGCATACCATCTGGTCTGCAAGGCGGTATTGGACATACAGGCCTTCTTTTTCTGCTTCAACCAGGCGGGCCGCTCGAAGGGTCTGAAGATGCTGAGAGGTGTTGGCCACGGTCAGGCCGGTTTCCCGGGAGAGGGTTTCAACGGTTTTTTCACCCTGGCAGAGCAGGTCGAGCAGCTCTAACCGTTTCGGGCTCGAAACCGCTTTGCCGACTCTTGAGAATTGCTCGTAAATGGCATCCTTGAATTGTCTGTTTGGGCTCTTCATGGCAGCCTCCTCAATTATTCAATTAATCTATTGAATACTATAAGCAGATACAACCAAACTGTCAAGGGATTTTTTCGATTAATGAATGAAACCTGCTATGAACAAGTAATCTGGAATGAATTGATCAATCACAACTATAATTCATAACCAAAAACTGGATTATTTTTCCGGTCAAACTATTGACTTATTATTACGAATGGATTAATTTAAGATCTACCTGATTCTACCATTCACTACTTGTGTATATTTCTGGTATTTATTTTGGGGCCTGTCAAAAGAACCTATCTTTTTTTGGCCTTCCTTCAAAGTGACCTCCTGAGCATTTGCACAAGATACAAGGAAAGGAAAAACATTAGATGGAAGGTTATGTCAAATCGTACAGTGAAAAAAAGGGCTATGGTTTTATACACACTGAAGAATATGGGGTTGTTTTTGTTCATAAATCGGGCATCAAGAAATTTGGGCATTTCGGTTTACAAAAGGGTGACCCTGTATCTTTTGAATTAAAAGAAACCCCTAAAGGCAAACAAGCCATCAACTTACAGCCCCTCAAATCCTATTAATTTGGATACGCGCAATACTTTTCTATCTTAATACTTACCATTAGCAATTAGGAGTGCACCATCTTGCGAATAAAGATAGATCGCTTCCTTACGTCAATAGTTTAAGAATCCTTAAGAGAAATATTGTAAGCTGATTTATTGACTTCTACATTATTTTGGAAAAATCGAAAGCCAAAATACTTGCCATGAGACCTTTGAAAAATGCTTCCCGCTATAGCGGGATTAACCACCCCGATGAAATCGGGACAGGCATCCATACATTAAGTATT
This sequence comes from Deltaproteobacteria bacterium, assembly GCA_019313825.1. Classification (GTDB taxonomy): domain Bacteria; phylum Desulfobacterota; class DSM-4660; order Desulfatiglandales; family HGW-15; genus JAFDAM01. The sequence continues at coordinate 20,959 of JAFDAM010000059.1, read as the reverse complement.
TTGAGGATAGCGCTAAAGGTTAGCGCTACGCTTCACTCCGTGTCACTTCGTGCAAAGTGTTGAGCCTGTTGACAAATCCCGCTCATCGGGGACACAGAAATTGGGAAAAAGGGGGCGTTTTGCAAAGGTCTCGCCAGCATGCCTGAACTAAGGTCGGGATATCCCATATCTTGCGGTCTATCCTCTGGGAGCAAAATTTACGATTGCTGCCTACAAAGAAAATCTGTAATGACATTTTTATGAATCATATTATCCTCCCACAGCCACAGTTACCGGCATTCCCATAAGCGGCCAGAGAATCAGGGTTGCAAAACCAACGATAATCATAAGAATAATACTTGCAGGTATCCCGTACAGAAAAAACTCACCGGTTGAAAACTGCTTTGAATCATACGCAATTGCATTGGGGGCCGCCCCCACCAGAAGCAGAAAGGGCATTCCGGCGGTTAACAGTGACGCGAAAAGAACCACTTCCGGAGCTACCCCGAGGTAAGGTGCAATGACTAAGGCTACCGGAAGTGAGATGGCAATGGCTGCCACGTTCATGATGACGTTTGTCATTATCATAACAAAAAATGCAATACTCATGACAAAAATGAACCAGTTTGCTTCCTGGAACATCACAAGCCAGTTAACAGCCATCCATTCTGCAGCTCCTGTTTCCCACAGACAAAAGCCGATGCTCATGGCACCTGCAAAAAGGAGGATTATATTCCAGGGGATTTGTTCAAGATCATCAAGATCCAGAATATCAGTGATAAAAAACAGGATAGTTGAAATCAGTATAATGGCCGTTTTATTAATCGGCTGAAGTGCCGGGATAAAGGAACGGAGGGACATGGTCAGGATACAGAAAAAAACAATAATGGAAGCTATTATTTCCTTTTGCGTTATGGGGCCCAGTTCCGAGCTAAGCTGTCTTGCTTTCTCTCTTAAGCCGGGGATAACTTTTTTTTCGGGTTTGAAAAAGATCATAAAAAAACCCCACAAGATAAAAGTCATTAGCCATCCGATGGGAAACATGTAATAGCTTAATTGAAAAAAGGAAATATCTTTCCCCACAATATCATTATAGAAACCGATCGCCACAGCGCCCCGGGCCGCACCCAGAAGAGTCACGATGCTGCCGGACCCGGCCACATAGGCCATGCCCATAAAAAGCCCTTTCCCGAACCGGGTCTGCTTGTCTCCTTCTCCATAAAGGCTGTAAACGGCAAGTAAAAGGGGATAAATCGTGGCCGCAACAGCAGTATGTGCCATAATATGGGTCAAGGCTGCTGTGACCACAAAGCACCCTAAGTAAATTATGCTTGTTTTTTCCCCGACAATCACCAGCATCTTGTATGCAAGACGTTTGGTCAGCCCGGTCTTGGTGAAAACAAGACCGATCACAATGGAAGCAAAGATAAACATGACCGATGGATCCATAAAGTCCTTAAAAGCCACTTTTGCCGGGCGAATCAAAAACAAGGCCTGCAAAACTCCGATGGCCAGACTGGTAACCCCGATGGGAACAACTTCAAAGACCCACCAGGTTCCTGCCAGTAAAAATACAGCCAGGGCGCCCTTCCCTTCCCTGGTCAGTTCAAAATGTTTTCCCAAAGGATCAACGGCATCAGGCCATGGCGGTGAATAATATGCTATTGTAAAAAGCAGGACTCCTATCCCTAAGAACATGAATCGCTTCCAGTTAAACTTGACATTAGCAGGGTTGTATTTCAGGTCGCTGGTCATTTAACAATTCTCCTCTTTTTTGATCTGTAATCATTGCATATTTAAGCGGCAACCGCTTTTAAAAAAACCGTAACACTTTAGCCCTTTGAAACCAGTTTATACAAATAAGCTTGAAAGGTGATTAAATTTTCAGCCGTAGCATAGAAAATGGCCGAAGTTAGAACCAAGCCCTGGGCTTTTCACAGCTCGCATGCTTTAATCGACTGGCAAATTTCATTATATACATCCGCCAGTCTTAGGACGCCTACGATTTCATCGTCCCTGGTTACAAGCAAAGCCTGATGATGTCCCATAATTATCTGGTGGATGGCGTCGTTAAGGGAAGTGTTTTCATCCACGTATTCGCCTTCTGTGGGTGTATACATGAAATTTTTCACCTTCACCTTTCCAGCTTTACGACAAATATCATTCATGGGTTTATCTAAAAGACGGAATTGCTCGCTTATGGCCTGCTGGAACTCCCGGCTTAAACCGAAACGGGATAAGGATACAGTATTTCCCATATGAGCATATTTCGGTTCTAAGGCCCTTAGTATATCCATCTGGCTTACCTTACCGACAATTTTATTGTTTTCATCATATACCAGAACAGCCCTGTGCCGATACCTGTCCTTGTCAAACACTTTTTGCACTTCTTCAAGGGCTATGATAGCGTCAAACAAAGTGGCATCTTCTGAAACTGTCGCATATTCCGAAAGCGGAATCATTAGGCTTTTCACTTTTATCGTTTTCATGATAACTCTCCTTAATCACTGGATATATATGCAGTATGTATTTATAGACAACTTAATTGGGCAGGAAAGAGCCGGACGGGATATAATAGATTTTTTTTTCTTATATCGTATGCTCCTAATTTCATTCCCTCGATGGCTGTTTCAAATTCACCGGCTTCGGCAAAGGTGGCTGCCATTATTGTAGTTTCAATAATTACAACCATCAAACAGAATTTACGTAGCATATAGATTCATTTATGTACAGATTTTTATTCAATCCTGTTTTGTTTCATTTTTCTCCGAAAGCTGGATAAGATAGAGCCGCTGCCAGGGACCAAAGTATAAAGAAAAATGATCTGATCTGTCTTCCTGTTTTCGGCGGGGGGTTGACGTGGAGAGACCTTTGAAAAAAGCAACGAAAATCAGCATAATTCAAGACAAGAATTGCGGATTGATTGTATTTCTATTGCATTATTTGAAAATATCCACTCAACACCACGATTAATCTCACGGAACAGACTGTTCCTTGATTTGATATAAGCTGTTCCCACCATCTGATTTTGCGTCTGGTGTTTTATCAGATACGATTTTGTCAAAAATAAATAATGTCCTAAAAGTCCTCCATAGTTTTCCTGTATCGATATTTCGCTTAGCTGCCTGACGTTAAGCTGGGCAATTGGAAGAAATGTTGTTGCAGGTACAAAGTCAATCAGATTGAACATATCCGGAGAAAGAGAAATAAAGTGAAAATCTTTTTCAGGCTCAAGGGATGAAAAGAGGTCTTGTAAAAGACTGTTTTGATAGACAGGGTCAGGATATACTTCTTCTTTGATTTCAACCATAAGGTGCAGTTTGCCGCCATATCTTATTATCACTTCAGAAAGAGAAGGAATTAAAGGAAACTTTGTTTTTAAGTCATCCAGGGTGATCTTGCTGAGTTCAAGATCTGACTTAAACAATCTTTTGAGGTTTTTATCATGAAATACTACAGGAAGAAGATCTTTTGTCCAGCGGATGTCCAACTCTATTCCCCAGATACCATTTTCTTTTATCGGGTCAAATGCGGCAAGTGTATTTTCTAAAACATTTATGTTATCATGTTCACCCCTGTGAGAGATAATCTTGCAATCTTGAAGTCGCTTTTTATCGGGATGCTTTTGAGAAAGTCTTTTATAAAAACAGTCAATAGTCCATAAAACCGGTTTTTCCAGTGAATGCAATATACTCATTTTGACACCGGATTTATGTAGACTATTTTAATGAAGATTGTTTTGCTAAGATTTTCCTTTCTTCCTTTCGTGTTTTCGTGATTGATTTTTATTTTTTGTCGGAAAAACATAAAATTTATAATTAAACAACTGATTTTACTTTCCTTTCATGGCACTATCCGGTTTGTGTTTTAAATCCTTTATCACGGCGTTGCGGATTTTTTTATCATGTCTGGACTTATTCTCAAATGCTTCAGCCATTTTTTCTAAAAGAATTTGCAGTTTCATAGGCTTTAACAGGTAATCAAAAGCACCCTGCTTCATTCCTTCAATACTGGTTTCAAAGGAAGCGTGACCGGTGAGCATAACAACCTCGGCAAGGGGCTGAATTTTTTTAATCTCCCTTAAGGTTTCAATACCATCCATACCCCCCGGCATTTTAACATCCAGTAAAATGACATCAAAAAGCTGATTTTTTAATAGCTCTATTGCTGCCTCTCCGCTTGTAACGCCTGTTGCATCCAGTTTTCTTTTTTTTAGCCTGGCAGATTTAAGTCAAATCTGAAAAATTTTCGCGGGAGTAAACTATGCGAAAAGTTATCGAATTGCAAATGGAATTTTGGGAAAAAGATATATCCCAAATTGGTGATAGACAGAATTGAAAATCTCTTCAAATTTGAACGTTACCAATATTTTAGTAACGTTCAAAAGTGTGTACATGATTACAAACTTGATTAAATCCCTTATCCTTTAAAAATATTTACAAATTACTTCATTCTATGCCATTATCTATTGTAGGACGATGGATAAAACACTTATTAGAAATCTTAACTTTTCGTAACACTTTAGCCCTTTGAAACCAGTTTATACAAATAAGCTTGAAAGGTGATTAAATTTTCAGCCGTGTAATTGTCTGAGGGTTAAAATTTAATTATCTTCCAAGCGGCCTTATTTTCAAACAACTAAAATATTACAATATAAGGAATTTTGGGCATAGGAAGCCTGACTGCATGAGTGTGGTTTTCTTTATCGGATTCAGATTGTATATCTCTTGCAATTTTTTAATTAAATTTGTATATAAAAAATTAATTTTGTGAAAAAAAATAATTTGCGATAAAATCAAGGTATTATAATCACCATATGGATCAAAATCAGCAGATAGCTAAAGCTAAGTATAAGGCATTATTCAGAAACAGGATGCTTACAATCATCATTGTCTCTTTCACACCCATGATCCTGATAAGTAGTATTATTCTCTATCAGTTCTATACATCCTATCATGAAAAAGTATATGCCCACCTCGGAACCATTGTAAAGAAGCATAAGCGGAATATTGATAGTTTCCTGAATGAAAAATTAGGCAACATCCGCTTTATTGCAAGGACCTTCAGTTTTGAAGAATTAAGCGATGAATCCTTTTTACAGGACAGATTGGTGACCCTTCAGCAGGAGTTCAACCATGTCTTTGTGGATATAGGCGTGATCAATGAACAGGGTACCCAGGTATCCTATGCCGGGCCGTTTAAACTGGGGAAGGCCCTCTATTCAGAGGCAGATTGGTTTCAAAAGGCCATGGAAAGTGAATATGTTATAAGTGACGTCTTTTTTGGGTTAAGGGGCCTCCCACACTTTATTATAGCCGTTAGAGAAAATCATAATGGCAGGGATTGGATATTAAGGTCAACCATCGACTTTGTTGCCTTTAATAACCTTGTTGAGAATATCCGCATCGGGGAGACCGGTTTCGCCTTTATCTTAAACAGGGAAGGGAAATTCCAGACAAAGACACTCCTGGACATTTTGCCGGAAAAAATACCCTGCATGGATTTTATAAAGAACGGGAGGAAAATCAGCAAAGAAGGAATATGTATAACGGAAGGGGTTGATGATTCAGGGGAAAAATATATTTACGTGGGAGCCTTTCTCAAAGGAGGGGACTGGCTTCTTATGTTTCGGCAGAGGTCTTCAGATGCATTCTCGGATTTCAGAAGTGCGGTAAGCGTAACACTTGCTATTATCCTGTTAGGTGGCCTTGGGATTATTAGTATGGCATTTATCCTGACGAAAATGACTGTTAAGCGCATTTCCCAGGTGGAGCAGAAAAAGCGGATGATGAATGAACAGATTATTGAAACAGGGAAACTGGCCTCCGTGGGCGAACTGGCCGCGGGCATAGCGCATGAAATAAATAACCCGGTGGCTATTATGGTCGAGGAAGCGGGATGGATTGAGGACCTCCTCGAAGAGGAGGAATTCAAGGAAGGGGAGAACCTGGGTGAATTTAAAAGGGCATTAAATCAGATCAGGGCCCAGGGGCATCGATGTAAAGAAATTACTCATAAACTGCTCAGTTTTGCAAGAAAGACTGACAGCAGGGTAAAAGATCTTAATATAAATAATGTAATTGATGAGCTTGTCACACTTTCCGAGCAAAGGGCAAAGTACAGTAAAGTTATTATGGAAACCAGTCTCCAGGATAATCTACCCAATATTAAGGCGTCGGAGACGGAGCTACAGCAGGTCTTTTTAAACCTGATCAATAATGCTATCGATGCCATGGAGAAGGAAGGGGGGACCATCAGTATAAAAAGCCGGCTGGATGGGAAAGATGTTGTAATAGACCTTGCTGATAATGGCCCGGGCATACCACAAGCAAATCTGCTCAGGATATTTGATCCCTTCTTTACCACCAAACCGGTGGGGAAGGGGACGGGCCTGGGCCTCTCCATCTGTTATGGGATTATAAAAAAGATGGGCGGGGAAATCAGCGTTGAGAGCAACGTGGGTACAGGAACCACCTTTCATGTCTATATGCCTTTGCCGGGTGATGAAGAAGATCAAGATTAGGTTTCGTCCAAAGACCTGAGACCCCGGTGAGTAATCTGATAGTATAGAAATTTCCATTTTTTTAAGAAAGGAGAGTTGTCATGGCGATTGCAAATGTACTCCTGGTTGATGATGAAGTCGGTTTCGTGGAAACAATAACCAGACGTCTGACCAAAAGAGACCTTGACATTGTTGCCGCCTATAACGGAGAAGAGGCTTTAGAGCAGCTTAAAAAACATAGCAGTATCGAAATAGTTATCCTTGATGTGAAAATGCCCGGCATGGACGGCATTGAAACTCTGGGTGCCATCAAGAAAGATCATCCCCTGGTTGAGGTCATCATGCTCACGGGTCACGCCACGGTTGAGTCAGCCATCGAAGGGATGAAAATGGGCGCATATGATTATCTGATGAAACCCTGCGATATGGATATACTTATGTCCAAAGTAAAAGAGGCGGCGGCCAAGACAAGAAAACATGAAGAAAAGATCATCGAAGCACGAATGAAAGAGATCTCAACACGCCGTGCTTATTAGCAGTCCAATGGAGCGATAAGGCTCAAGTGGAATGTTATTTGTTATACGTTATTCGTTAATAGAATGAATTTGACCCACAATTTTATATCTCTATTAAAAGTGAGATGTGATTTTGATCTTCGATCAGCCAAAACCAATAACCAATAACTAATAACCAGTAACCAATAACGGATACCATTTAATTGGGTTTTAACGTAACAGCTCAATATCCTGTGGTTCCGGCTTATACGGGTTAGGGAAGGACCATGCCTGATAAGGAGAAAAGAGGAAGTGGCCGCATCAGACTACTTCTTGTGGATGATGAAGTGGGTTTTGTGGATGTCATATCAAAGAGGCTATCCAAGAGAAATATTGATGTGACCCAGGCGTTAAGCGGCATTGAGGGCATCCAGGCCTTACGCGGACAGGACTTTGACGTAGCGATTCTGGACCTTAAGATGGAGGATATGGACGGTATAGAGGTCCTTAGGATATTCAAGAAAATGGTACCGGAAATGCCTGTTATTATGCTCACTGGCCATGGCTCGGAAAAGGCGGCCAATGAGGGCATGGCATATGGGGCCTTTGATTATCTCACAAAACCATACAATCTGGAAGAACTGGTCGAAAAAATACAGGAAGCGGCCGGTCAGGGGAGGTGATGCTGGTGGATGCCTTTAACGTCTTGCTCGTTGATGACGAGGCGGACTTTTTTGTTGAAACGCATGAAAAAGCGCAACGTGAATGTCAAAGGGGTCAAAAGCGGGGAGGAGGCCCTTGAATTTTTAAAACAGAATCCGGTGGATGTGGTCGTATTAGATGTGAAGATGCCTGGCATTGATGGTATCCAGACCTTAAGGGAAATCAAGAAGACGTATCCTTTAATAGAGGCGATAATGCTCACCGGCCACGCAAGCCTGGAAGTGGCTATTGAAGGCATGGAACTGGGGGCATTTGACTATCTCATGAAGCCTATAGATATCGATGATCTCTTATACAAGGTTCAGGATGCCTATGAAAAGAAATCCATACACGGAGAAAAAATAAAGAATATGGAGAAGGGGGTTGGATTGACGATCGACAGCAATAATTTCGGAACCACAAAAGAAGGAGGGGCGTATTGATATGAATTTTTTCAAACAGTGGGGCAGGTTTATGATGATGGGCGCAAGGGCACATGCAAGGTGGGAGATTAATGTCTCCAATACTATCCTTGGTGACAAAAAGAGACTGGTCATTCTTGGCCTGCTCACCGTCCCTATTATACTGGGTGGTATTGCATTTGCCGATCAGATTGGTGGGGCCCTTCCGGAGATCTTAGGTGGGAAGAAGGCTTACAGCCCGGCCTTTTATTCAACAGGCATATTTATAGTATCCATACTCATCGGTCTTGTCGCCGGTCTTATTACAGGTTGTATCGGTGCGGGGGGTGGTTTTGTCATTGCCCCCGCCCTGATGAGCGCGGGGATTAAAGGGATCCTGGCGGTTGGCACAGACCTCTTTCATATCTTTGCCAAGGCCATCATGGGGAGCGTAATTCACAGGAAACTGGGAAATGTATCAGTTCCCTTAGCTGTGGTCTTCCTGATAGGGGCCATCATAGGCGCGACGCTCGGGGGGTTGATCAATCGCGTTCTCTATGAGATCAACCCTGTCCTGAGTGATGCCTTTATTACGGCCGTCTACTCCCTCATGCTCGGCTTCTTAGGGGTCTATGCCATGGTGGACTTTCTTAAGGCGAGAAAGACCGAAAAGGGCGTGGATGCCCCTCATGGCGGAGACGCTCACGGGGGAAAGGTAGAAGGTGCGGAGATGGGCGGTCTACCCAAAAAACTACAGGGTATCAAACTTCCTCCAATGGTGAAATTCGATTATGACTTTACCCCTGGCGGCAGGAGCATTTCATGGTTGTTCCTGGTCCTCAGCGGCGCGTTAGTTGGTATGGCGGCAGGTATTATGGGGGTAGGTGGCGGTTTTCTGACCTTTCCCATATTCGTTTATATATTAGGGGTTTCCTCCATGACCACGGTGGGGACGGATATCTTCCAGATTATCTTCACGGCAGGCTATGCAGCAATAAGCCAGTATGCCATTTTCGGGTTTATCTTCTATACCCTGGCCATGGGCATGCTTTTAGGGTCATTGGTAGGTATCCAGGTCGGGGCCATGGTGACCAAGGTTGTCCCGGGCATCACCATTAGGGGCTTTTACGCCATGGCAGTACTGGCCGGTTTTGTTAACCGTATATTTGCCCTGCCGGCCAAGTTGGGCGACATGGAGGTAATACCAATATCAAAACAGGCAGGGGCCGTCTTAGATTCCATCGGGGTCTGGGCCTTTTTTATTGTTATCGGCGGATTCGGGGTCTGGGTGATCGGGACGTTCCTGAAAAATATTAAAGTTCTTAAGGGAGAGGAGACCACACTATGATTGAGAACAAGAAGGAATTTTATGGCGGCAGCGCTTTGCTTGTTATATTTTTTATTATTCTGATCATCCTGTTTTGTCCAATCATAAAAGGTCATAACGCATTGGAGTATTTAGATTCCCTCTATAATTCCATATCAAAGGGATCAGCCTATTATATCCCGAAGATCAACAAGGAGAGCGATAAATTCAAGGGTAATGTGGTGAGCGTCAATCTGACCATGGCGGACAAGAAGCAGGCAGAACAGACTGCCGGGCTTTTTAAGGCTGGCGGCGCTGAAGTGACTATAACAGGGGACAATTTAAAGGTGAGCGGCGACCTAGGCAAGATCTTAGAAAATTGTCTTGAGGATGCAGATGCCATGTACTCAAATGATGGAAAAAAGGTCTCTGAAAAATATGGTTATGACGAAAGGCAGGTCCTGTTTAACTGGTGGAAGTCATTTAAGGGGATGGATAAAGACCTAAAGAATCAGAAAAAATTCAAGGAGGCCAAGGTCATTGCCTTAGTGGTAAAGAAGGCCGTGGAGTCATCCTACAATTATTACAAAATCGAACCCCAGAAGATCGGCGATCGTTTTGGTGTTGTCCTCTTTTCCCTGGTATTTTATGTAGTATACACCCTGTGGTATGGATTTGCCATTATGTTCATGTTTGAAGGATGGGGTCTTAAGCTTGAATATTAATTGATTGATGATTGACGATTGTTGATTGCCGTTCGACAGACTCACGGCCATGAGCAGCGTCGAATGGAAGATTGACTATTGAAAGAGATGAAAGCAGGGTTGCAGATAATCAATCGAAAATCGCAAAAACCTTATTGCAAAAGGCTAAAGGCAAATAGCGTTATCCCCCTGACAGTGCCCCAGTAAAATCATGGAGTGGTTCTATGGGCCTGATGTCCGATTTCATAAACAAAATCTTTAAGAAAAGAGAGGTCCTTGACACATCAAAGGTCAAAGAACTTCGTACGGACTTCAGGGCCCGTTATCATCAATTCAAGCTCCTGCTGACCGCAAATAACAATGCCTTAGAGATCATGACGGAGATGGAGGAGGCCCTGAAGGGCACTTGGCCTTTTGGGATGAACTTTGTCCTTTCGCGTTGTACCAGTGTTTCTACCAATGTCTGGAAGATTGTAAGACACCTGAACGAACTGGCCCCTGGAAGATATAAAGCCCTCATGGATCGATTCAAGGAGATCCAAAAAAAAATTAACCCGATTATCCGTTCTAAAACTCGTTCCAGAGAGGGTCCCATGTTCATCCCCCTTAAAGAGGTGGATAAGGATATGGCGGATCAGGTGGGCAGTAAAATCGCGAATCTCGGCGAAATGGGAAACAGGATTAACCTGAAAATCAGTGGCGGGTTTGCCATCACGGCCCAGGCATACTACCGGTTCATGAAATATAATGACCTCCAGGCGGAGATCGACCGCCTTATCCAAACCGCCAACGCGAAACGCCCCGATCAGCTCTATAGCCTGAGTGCGGCTATCCAGCAGTTGATTATCCGGTCCATTCTCCCCGAAGACCTTGAAGCTGTAGTCCTGGAACAGTACCGGATCCTGGAAAAGGATGAAGGCAAGGGAGTAAAAGTGGCCATGAGGAGCAGTGCCCTTGGGGAAGACCTTGCCGAGACATCTTTTGCAGGCCAGTACCGTTCTGAACTCAATGTCAGCGGTGAAAATATCCTGCATGCATATAAGGAGATTGTTGCCAGTAAATATGGTCTGGCGGCCATGACGTACAGGTTGAACCGGGGTATCCGGGATGAAGATGTGGCCATGTGTGTTGGGTGCATGAGTATGGTGGATGCTGTTTCAGCAGGGGTCATGTATTCCAGAAACCCATTGAATATTCGGGATAATTCCATTGTTATAAATTCGGTATGGGGTCTCCCAAAACCCGTTGTGGACGGGAGCGCACCTTCGGATCTTTTTATCATCTCCCGCAGTGATCCCATGGCTATCTTGCGAAGGGATATCCCTGTTAAAAAACAGAAATTTGTCTGCTACCCTGATGAGGGTATATGCCGTCTGAAAATGATTGATGAAGAAGGCAAGGAGGCATCATTAACCGATGAACAGGCAATTGAACTTGCCCGCCTGGCAGTACGGCTTGAGGATCATTACGGTGTGCCCCAGGATATTGAATGGGCCATCACGACAGACGGGTCCGTGGTCTGTCTTCAATGCAGACCCATGCAGCAAATGAAAGAGGAGAAGACACTGGATATGGGAGAAATCCGGGAAGAAGTAGAAGGTACAGTCATTCTCCAGGGAGGCTTTACGGCCAGTCCGGGTGTTGCGGCCGGCCCGGTCTTTATCGTAAAAAAGGATATGGACACCCTCCGGTTTCCAAAAGGGGCTGTACTGGTAACTGCTCAATCCCTGCCCCGCTGGGCAACCCTCCTGAACCGGGCGGCCGCTGTTATTACGGGACAGGGGAGCATTGCCGGGCATCTTGCTAATGTGGCGCGTGAGTTTGGCGTGCCCGCCCTTTTCGGGGTAAAAGATGCAGTTGATCTATTAGAAAAAGATCAGGAGATCACGGTGGATGCCGACGGCCTAAGGATATATGAAGGACGCATCGATTCCCTTTTGAAAGAGACGGAGAAGCCAAGGAACCTGATGGAGGGAAGCCCTGTTTTTATGGCGCTGGAGGGGGCCTCACGTCACATTATCCCATTAAGACTCCTGGACCCGGATGCCCCTTCATTCAAAACTCAAAACTGCAAGACCTTTCACGATATCACACGCTTCTGCCATGAAAAGGCGGTGCATGAGATGTTCAGGTTTGGAAAGGAACATCATTTTCCGGAGCGGTCCAGCAAACAGTTGCTTGGGGATGTACCCATGCAGTGGTGGATTTTAAACTTAGATGATGGGTTTAAGGATGAGGAGGAGGGCAAATATGTCCGATTGGAGAACATTGTTTCAATACCCATGCTGGCCCTGTGGAAGGGGATTGCTGCCAGGCCATGGGAGGGCCCACCGCCGGTTGACGGAAAGGGATTCATGTCGGTCATGTTCCAGGCAACCACAAATACGGCATTAGTCCCCGGTGTACGTTCAAAGTATGCCAACCGGAACTATTTTATGATTTCTAAAAATTATTGCAGCCTGAATTCCAGGCTTGGGTTCCATTTTTCCATTGTTGAGGCACTGGTCAGTGACAGGTCGAGTGAAAATTACATAAGCTTCCAGTTCAAGGGAGGGGCCGCAGATTTTAATCGGAGACAGAGAAGGGTCTTTTTTGTCATGGAGGTCCTGGAGGAATATGGTTTCAGGGTGGATGTTAATGAGGATACTCTTATTGCCCGTATAGAGAACCATGAAAAGGATTTCATGGTGGATCGTCTCACAATCCTGGGTTATTTGACCATTCATACCAGACAACTGGATATGATAATGCAGAAAAGCGCATCAGTAAATCATTACAGGTCAAAGATACATAAGGATATTCATGAAATCGTATTCTCAAATCAGTGATGGGAACCATATCATCTGTATTGATTCTTTACAACTTTTCCCAGCTGCCTCGCATCACAACCTAACCGAGACATCCCACCAATGCTTGATTACGTGCAAATCGAGCATCCTGATCACCACATCGATGTTTGTGACTGAAAAAAGAAATCAACACCCTTCTATAACCCCATAAAATTTAGACTATTAAAAAGCTCTTCAGATGTAAACTCTGTAAAAAACAGTCATGTGAGAAGTTACCTCCTATTTTAGTTTGTACCTTTCACTATATTATTATTCCTGATCAAAGATCGAGTCAGGAATTCCCTCATTAATTCTATAATCATAAAACTGGACGGTTATTTCTCCTTTTTTGTCCATGAAACCGGTCCCGCTTCCCTTTTCCCAGCCAGATCTTTCATGAAAGCTTGAAAATCCTTTAAATCCTGATAGATCTACAAATGCCTTAGCCTTTACAGGCAGCCAGTATCTATCCAGGAACTTCCTGTATTCGAAATCAATCTTAATCGATTGCCCATGCCAGGTTATGGTATCTATTTTAAGGGATATCCACTTCACCGGGTCCACCCAGATGATAACCTTTCTGACCTTTATCTTTTCCTTTCTGGGAACCAGTTCCAACTTGAAGGTCTCCATATCCTTGAAGGTCTCCTTTCCCAGGATGGACATATAGAAATCTTCCTTTCTGAAGCGATTTGGATTAATAAGCATGCCTTCCCGGGGAAGCATCGCAAAACCCTTTGATTGCAGATGGAGCTTGTCAGGCTGTTTAAAGAAGACCTTTATCTCCATTTGTGGCACACGAACCTGCTTAATGTCAGTTTCTACATGTAACAGGACCGTATAATCTTCAATTTTAGCAAACGCTGACTGAAGATTTCTTAAAATATCATCTGCGGTTAACTCATTGCCCTTAGTGGGATAATCAAACCCCTGGAAAAGCAAAGTGGCTAAGACAGACAAGCCAATCAACCATGAACGAAACCGATTCTTCACGATAATATATCTCTCCTGTTAAAAATAAAAAACGCCGCCCCGAAAAACAGTACCATATATATAAGTAAGTAGATGACCGAGAGTATAATATCGTTAAGCGGCATAGGATCAAGGAAGGCCTTTTGCCAGACCTTGGAGTAGCTCGTAAAGAGGAAAGGCCTGATTCTTTCAAAGAGAGATATGGGCATCTCGGAAATAATCACAGATATAACGACAATCGCCATCGTTCCGATGATGGGCCCAATGGCATTTTCAACCAGTACCGATAACAGGAGGGCTAAAGCAGCTACAACACTCATTCCCAGCATGGCCAGGGGATAGGCAATCAGAAACCGGCAGATGGCCTGCTTTTTTGATAGGATAAGCAGTCCCTCCTCCCTCACTAAAAGATCACCTGTACCGAATATAATAATGCCCAATCCAAGGCTGAGGACGGCCAGACACAGCACCAGCATTATTGTATATATCAGACTTATTGCAGCCTTTGCTACAAGGATCTTCAGGCGAGAAGGTGGCCTGATGAGTATCATCCTCAATGTTCCTGCCGTAGCCTCACCCGCTATCTGGTCTCCTGCCACCAGGGCGATGAAGAAGGGTATGTGGACCATCAGAAAATACATAACAAGCTGTGCAACGAAAAATCCGTTCAACAGATTGCCCATGATATAGAAGTTCTGTTCCAGAATGGTGTAACTGGCCGTGCTTGTCAAGAATCGACCCTTGTCCAGCTTAAGGCCGATAAATATAAGGGGAAGTACCACGCATATGGCAATAAAGCCTATATAGGTCCTCAATTTGCTGAATGTCTTGATCCATTCCAGACGAATCAGTCTAAACATAATCAGCCTTTAACTTGGAAAGAAAGTAATCCTCAAGAGACCGCCGCGGTTGAATTGCAAAGATATGGAACCCTGATTGGACTAACAGTTCCGTCATCACAGGGATCTGTTGCTCCTTTATCTTTACCGTTATTGTCCCCGAAAGCACCTTGGCGGATTCAACCCATTCCCTGGTCTTTAACAGATCCGCGGCCTCCTCGGGCCGATCGACCTTGACACTAAAGATGTCACTTTCGGAGTTGAGCAAATGTTTTACACCACCCTGGACCACAAGTCTGCCTTTGTCGATAATAGCCATGGTCCGGCACATCTGTTCAACTTCGTGAAGAATGTGGGATGAGAGAAAGACAGTTAAGCCCTGTTGGGCCAACTGTATGATAAGATGACGTATCTCTTTAATACCTTCCGGATCTAGCCCTGCGGTGGGTTCATCCAGGATGATCAATTCCGGATTTCCCAGGAGCGCCTGGGCCACTCCCAGTCTCTGCTTCATTCCCTGGGAGTATGTTTTAACCTTGTCATCGGCCCGGTTAAGTAAAGCGACAATGTCCAGTACGCGATCGATGTCAAGATGATCCGGATGACGATGGGTAAGGGTTGCTAATATCTCCAGGTTGCGACGGGCAGATAGATAGTTGTAGAAGCTGGGTTTCTCTACAAGGGCGCCAATTTTCCTTAAAAGATCTTCTCTGTTATTTTTAAGAGACCTGTTAAATAGTCTTATCTCCCCGGTTGTCGGTTTGATAAGCCCCAGGACCATACGGATGGTCGTGCTCTTGCCGGAGCCATTTGGTCCCAAAAAACCGAAGATGTCGCCTCTTCTGACGCTCAGATTAAGATCTTCAACGGCGGTAACCGTCTTGAACCTTTTCGTCAGATGTTCAGTATAAAGGACAATATCGTTATTCATCAGTTTTAATTTCAGATCTCGTTAAGTCGTCGAGTAGTTGAGTAGTTAACCACTCAACTATTTGACGATGTCTGAAGTTTATATAAAATTGTAACACTTTAGCCCTTTGAAATCAATTGATACAAACAAGCTTGAAAGGTGATCAAATTTTTCCGTCTGGTTTTGTCCTAAAATGTGATTGTGATAGTGTGATAAGAATTCCCTTTTCGAGAACGGGATAAGGGAAAATTTGCGGCAACCGACTACTGGAATTCAGATAACAGATAACGGTCGTATTGTAAAGAAGGCATTTTTCTCTAGACGGGCTGAAATGTTGGAATTTTGGGCATAGGAAGCCTGACTGCCCGAGTGTGGTTTTTAAAAACGGCGGGGCCACTCCAGCGTGTCAATTTTTTTCTTTATTTTATCGTTTGTTTATGGCACATTAAGAGAATAAATATATGTATGACATAGAAAAAGATGCCACTTTCGATGGGCACTAATAACAGGGGATATAATAATGGATAAAGCTAAGAAGATGCTGGGTGTTATTTTAGAAGCTTTGGAGGATGGCATTTATATTATAAATCAAGATTTTATAGTAGAATTCATGAACACGTCCATGGAGAAAGTTTTTGGGGACGGCATAGGAAAGAAATGTCATCAGGTAACAAATAATAGTGATAAAATTTGTCCCTGGTGCAGAGCATCTGAGGTATTTAAGAAGGGTAAGACGCTTCACCAAGAAGTTCACCTATCGGCTGTTAATAAGATATATGATATCATTGAATTGCCCATTAAAAATAAGGATGGGACTATATCAAAGCTGGCTATATATCGAGACATTACTCAGAGAAAAGAACGGGAAGAAAAACTCAAGGCTTCGGAAGAGGACTACAGGAGATTGTTTGATAATGTAGGTTGCGGTGTATTTATCAGCAGTAAAAAGGGGAAATTTCTAAATGCCAACAAGACGCTTTTGGATATGTTGGGTTACGAGAGTAAAGAGGAATTTCTAAAGATTGATATTACGAAAGATCTGTATTTAAGACCTCAAGATCGAAAGAAATTTCGGGAAATGATTGAGCAAGATGGCCGAGTAATCGATTATGAAGTCGATTTTAAACGCAAGGATGGAAGTGTAATACCGATCCTGCTCACAGGTCACGCACGTTATGATCATAAAGGGAAAATTATAGGTTATGAAGGAATAAACGTAGATAAATCGCAAAGGAGAGAGATGGAAAAAAAAAAAAAAAAAACCCGGCTCCAGCTCCTTCAGGCAGAGAAGATGGCGTCATTGGGAAAACTAGCCGCAGGGGTGGCACACCAGTTGAACAACCCACTTGGGGGAATTACCCTATATACTAAATTGATAATAGAGGAATACGAACTGGAGGAAAAAGCCAGGGAGGACTTGCACCGGATTCTAAAAGATGCGGAAAGGTGCCGCGACATCGTAAAAGAGTTACTGGAATTCTCGCGGCAGACCCAAAATTTAATGCAACCACACGACATCAACCACGCAATTTCCCGAACCCTGTTCCTTCTCCAAAACCAGACGCTTTTTCAAAATATCGAGATTGATAAAAATCTGGATTCTTCGCTTCCGCCAATCTCTGTTGACACTCAACAATTCAACCACTTGTTAATGAACATCATCACCAATGCGGCAGATGCGATGGAGGGAAATGGAACTTTAACGATAAAAACTTACCCGTCCTTGAAAAACAATAAGATCTGTATTGAAATATCAGATACCGGGCCGGGGATTCCTGAAAATATTCTACCACACATTTTTGAGCCCTTTTTCACCACCAAGGAAGAGGGAAAGGGAACCGGTCTGGGGCTAAGCCTGGTGTATGGCATTGTGGAAAATCACAATGCTACTATTACCGCCAAGAACAAACACGACAAAGGCGCCGCCTTTATCATTGAGTTTCCTATTACCGTACAAACAAATCAGGGAGATAAAAGTGGATAATAGACTCGATAGTATAGGAATAATGGTAGTGGATGATGAAAGGGACATCCGAGACGGTTCTGAAAGGATACTTTCCAGGTTAGGTTTAAAGGTCTTAAAGGCGTCCCGAGGAGAGGAGGCTCTCAAGATCCTGGCAAAGGAAGATGTTTCCATTGTCCTGCTTGACCTGAAAATGCCGGGAATGGATGGAATGGAGGTACTTGGACGGATCAGGGAAATTAATGAAGCGATTCTTGTAATTGTAATCACGGGATTTGCCACCGTAGAAACGGCAATAGAGGCCATGAAACGGGGAGCATACGATTTTATCCCGAAACCCTTCGACCCTGATCAACTGCGTATTGTTGTGAATCGGGGTCTGGAAAAACTCCGGCTGATATGGGAAGCCGAAAAACTGGAAGAGGAACGTAAAAGAACCCTTTTTGACCTTGATACTGAAAAGAGTCGCATCCATACTATTATAGAATCCCTTCCCAACGGAGTAGTGGTTACCAATACTGAAGGGCAAGTGGTTCTAATGAATCCGGCTTTTAAACAGCTATTCGATCTGGAGCCTGACCAGAACCCCGGTGGCAAAATAGATGATTATGTGCCTGATAAAGAGCTTTGCGACCTAATCAAGGAGATTTCACAGGGAAAACACGTGGATTATGACGACATTCCCACCTATGAATTCGCCCTTTCAGAGGACAAATATTTCATGGCGCAGACCCAGCCGGTACTGGGTGAAAAAAAGGAATGCTTAGGAGCGGTTGTGAACCTTGTGGATATTTCAGCCATGAAGGCCTTAGATATGCTCAAATCCGAATTTGTTACAAAGGTATCTCATGAGCTTAGGTCTCCCCTTTCCACTATACATGAACAACTGGCGTCTGTGCTCAGTGACATGGTAGGAGAAGTATCTAGAAATGATCAGCATATACTCTCTCGCGCAAAAGAAAAGACCCAGGGGTTGATTTCCCTTATCGGAGATTTGCTTGACCTGTCACGTATCGAAGCAGGGATTGTGTCTCATGAGCCTAAACAGGTTCGCCTCGAAGAATGCTTAAAAAATATTGTGGATTTTCTAGAAACCAGGGCGAATGGTAAGGATCAATCTCTTATTTTAGAGCTTCCCAAGGACCCTCTTCCCATAATTACAGCCGATCCCGTGGCTTTGGAGAGCATCTTTGGCAACTTGATTACCAATGCAATTAATTACACCCAGAAAAGTGGAGAAATCAGAGTGATTGCCGACTCTACCGGAATAAATGTGCGTATAAAAGTTAAAGATAACGGCTTCGGCATCGAGGAAAGGCATCTGGAAAAGATTTTTGAGAGATTCTATAGGGTCAAAGACAAGAAAACAAGATTTATCACAGGAACAGGGCTTGGTCTTCCCATAGTTAGAGGGCTTGTGGATACACTGGGTGGTTTCATCAACGTAGAGAGCGCCCCTGGTATGGGAAGCACTTTTACAGTACTTCTCCCTGTGGAAAAGTTGAACGACGTCAGTTGATGGGAAGCGCTTTTTTAAATTCCTCGGAAGGAACTTGGATTCCTGTCCACAGTGCAAAGGTTCGTTTGGCCTGATAAGCAAGGGCAGAGAGACCGTCCATGAACCGAATTTCCCTGGTCTGAGCCATATCCTGCCAAAAGTTTTGACTACGACCATAATTGAGATCGAACACCAATTCGCATCCGGGCACTTCTAGTCTACCAGCTAATGCTGCCAATTCCGGCGACTCATCCGGGCTTGAAACAGAGGTGGCGTTGACCACAATATCAGCCGGAATAGATTGACCCTCCAAAGATTCCAATAGTTTTGCTTCTCCTCCAAAACTGCTGACAATCTTTCTGGTTTTCTCTTCGCTGCGACCTACTACGAGAATCGAGTTTGCACGAAGCCAGTTTAATATAAAAACTACTGCTTTAGCAGCACCACCGGTTCCAAAGACGAGGGCTGTTTTTCCCACAACATCAAAATTAGCATCATTTAGTGCATCCATGAAGCCTATAGCATTTGTGTTGTAGCCTTTGAGCACTTCACCCTTTCGAACAATGGTGTTGATTGCGCCAATAATGTTAGCCCCTTCAGACAGAACATCCAGATGGGGAATGACCGTCTCTTTATAAGGTACGGTTACGTTTGCGCCGGCGATGTTCAAGACTCTAAGACTTTGCATCGCCTGCCCGATCTTGTTTTTATCAACCATAAATGGCACATATACCCCATTAATTCCAACTTGCTTCATTACTGCAGAAAACATGGCAGGAGATTTTGAACGGAAAGCCCGCTCGTCGCTTAAGATACAAAAAACTTTCATTTGCATCCCAAATTTGGAATTTCTCATTGAGGTTTTACATTTCATTTCCTTGTCCACGGAAGAATATACAAATCCATCCCCTGTTTATAGGCCGAGAAGCCTTTTGACACTTTTGGTAATATCCTCTGCAGAGGCTGGTTTAGCGAGATAATCGTCAGCTTCCGTTTGCATTCCATCAGCGTGGGAATAGCGGGTTGTGCTCATGTGTGATGCCACCGCAGTCAACAAAACAATAGGAATATCTTCATACTTTTCATCTTCTTTTAGCTTTGCACACATCGCGTACCCATCCATCTCGGGCATCATTACATCCAGAACAATGGCGTCCGGAGGATTTGCCTTGACCTTTTCCAGTCCTTCCACTCCATCGTAGGCTATCTCAACCTCAAAACCTTCCTTCTCCAGATTTCCTTGAACAAGAGAAGCAAAATCCGGTTCATCGTCAACCACAAGAATTCTCTTCTTTTCGTTCATGATGTTACCTCCTTTATTTTTTAATTGTAGGCGTTTAAATCTTTTCCTACTCAACCACTTAACTACTCAACTATTTGACGATGTCTGTAATGCTAAGTTCCGGGAGTTGTAATTCTCAATCATTCCACGTTTGGTCTGGGATATAGACCCACTCTTTCCACAATTTCAGGCACCTTTTCTTCCCATTCGATAGCCATGATATGAAAACCCCGGACACCCTCAACTTCTTTTAGACGCTCCATAGATTCCACGCAAATATTAATACCCTCTTCAGGCTGTTTCTCCTTTGGTGTATCGGCCATGCGTTTGACGAGTTCATCAGGAACATCCATCCCGGGAACCCTATTCTTCATGTACTTGGCCATGCCGGCAGACTTAAAAGGTGTAACACCGGCAAGAATATATACTTTTTTATTAAGACCCCGTTCCCGAACCAACTTCATCCATTCTTCAAATTTGTCAAGGTTATAAATGCACTGAGTCTGGATGAATTCAACTCCGGCTTCAATCTTCTTGGCCAGGCGTGGGACTCGAATCTCAAAGGGATCGGCAAATGGA
>JAFDAM010000009.1 GCA_019313825.1 Deltaproteobacteria bacterium | reverse complement strand
GGAGCAATGAACTGATTTGGAGATATAAATACGGGATACCCTAAGAGTCAAAAAATATTCTTTCAGGGTAATGGAGAAGTTTTTTCTTGACACTTAGTTCCAAAGATATGTCTGGCCGTATCCTTTAAAAATCAGGCATGCCCAAACCTGTGATACCTTGCCAATACAACAACATTTCAACTCACTTAAAAACCTTTGATATGTCTGACATATACCTATTCTCAGTATAGCTGTTCGAATCTTTCAATGTTTTATCATGCGCTCATATTATTCTGCCAATCCAGGTTAATGGATCAATTTCCAGTCCATGATATCCTCCAATCACCGCAACCATCTTAATTCCTTGACAAAGTGAAGGGCTGAAAGTAACTTTCTGTCAGAGTACAGGGAATGAGAATTCATTTGTGAAGAAGGCATGTCAAACTTCACAGTTTAGTTTATTGGCTTAAGATTAATTTAACTTATGGAGGTCGGCAGTATGAGAAAAATAAAGTACGACAAAGAAGATCTGATCTGGGAGGCTACTCGAAGGAACGAGATTTACAAGACTCTTTATAATGGCACAGTCAATGAAAAAGTCAAACAAAACATCCTACGAGAATTGTTTCGCCTGAACTTTCTGGTTGACCCAACAATTACCGTTGACACTATAAAGGAGAAGGTCGCTTCAGGTGCTGAACCAAGAGAAATACATCCTTATAACGACTTCTTTAAGCGAATTGAAAATCCAGTCATTCACCACGTAGTACCATACGTCCTTTACTATCAGTCGATACTTCAAGCTTCTGGTGAAAACAGACAAGATAAAGCAGATGAAAACACCCTTCCAATAACACAATTTGAGATATGGTTGGACATATTCTTGAAGGAAAGCCAAGGAAGGATTCTCGTCTCTATTGATCCTTCAGCAAGCGATAAATCAATATGGGATGCAATTAAGAAACTAAAAAGAAAAGAGGTAAAAGACATCAAGGCTTTTTATGAGCAGCAGCCGTCTCTTCCTAAATCCTATCGTCCCCGAGATATAGACAAATATATTGGGTGGCTAAAAAAATACGACGAAACCTTGAAAGAAATTGATAGCACAAATAGCGAAAAAACCAAGATAGAGGGTACCATACGAGCCTTGCCTGAAGGTTTCTCATTCACGTCAATGGTGCCCAACAGAAATGAAAAATATGAAAATGAGTATGAGTTCGAAGACATACGCAGAGCATACAGAGATGCCTATGATGAAGCGGTTGAACTGATTAAAATCTCACCTTACATATCCTTTTCTGAATCAAGAGCCCAAAAATAATTCTACCACTAATATAGTCTGCCTACACAACTTACTTCCATTCCCACTGGTGTCTTGAGTGTGAGTCATAACTCGAAGTTATTGATAACACTATAGTTTCTTGACATGAGATTAGGAGTACTTAATATTAGCTCATTATCTAAAAGAGAGATTTGATATTATTTTATACAGAAACACATGGATTCTGAAAGGCAATGGCGATGAGTAAAAGGCTTAAGTATCAAACCTTCTGGGGTCTGATTTTGAAAACTTTAACACTCATTCCATTTATATAAGAAGAATCACAAGGCCAACGTTAAAACTGAAGGTCTTGAAAATCGGGGTGGAGGTCACTAAGTGGCCGTAGCCTAAGAACTTAGGAGAGACGTATGTCTTTATTAGATCAGGGGGTATTCAGCAGCGTATCCTATAATGGAATCGGACCGTTCAGATTTGATATCATTTCATACCAACATAAAAAATTGTTGAAAAGCATAGTAAAAAGGCAAAGGAGTAAATACAAAAAGTACGATTTGGTTCCATGGCAACTACTCCAAATCTTTTGGGAGTGGGGATTCCTGCCGGGGGAAGAAATGCCTAAGGAGGGAATGAAAATCCCAGTTTTGCTGGAGTTCCTGAATCAGGGTGAATACACCAACGATCGACACCGTAAACGTTGCGAGTGGCTATATGAAAGAATCAGTCGAGATAGAATATTCCCAGATAAAGCGTGTTTCGAAATATTCGTAAAGTATGGTCGTAAGAAATGGATCTCTGTCTCCCAAATTAGGGATATGCCCGGAACAATTATAAGGTAATAAGTAAACTTAAAGGAGTCCGAGATGAAATACCAGGACCTTAAAACACTTTCGAAAGAAACGTCCATCTCAGTATTTACCCTGAGAAAATTTATTAAGATGGGTTTACCTCATTTCAAAGTGGGGGGAAAATATTTGATAAACCCTGAGGAGTTTAATGACTGGTTTGAAACACACCACAGAGCGAGCTCCGAACCAGAAAATCCTGGTCTTGACCAGATAATATCGAAAGCTCTCAGTGAAGTCAGCATGGAATCTACTTGATTATTTGTCTCCATCTCATGTATCCTGGTTTGGCGATTTGCAGCCAGGGTTGGAGAAAGGAGAGGAAAAATAATGCCCTGGCGAAAACACAAACCAAAGACTGGGAAATATGGACCTATTTATCATATTTCCAAAGGCGTGCAAGTCAGATCTGATGCACGCGGCAAATGGACTATTTTCATAGAGAGGGGAGGCGAGCGTAAAAATAAGACGATCGGTGCCGGTCGGGAGGGCCTTGCTAAGGCTATCAAGGCCGCTGAGGCCATCGGATCTCAGATTATTCCAACAAAGCCAATTCAATCTGATAGCGAGGAAAAGATAAAAAATCCAGGATTTAAACAGTTAAGTGAGGAATGGCTTGAGGATGGATCAGGCAGGTGGGACATGTACACTTATTGGAGGTATGAGAGTATGCTTCGCCTCCATATCTGGACACATGATAGCTTCAAGGGTAAGAGGGTGGATGAGATCACACGCAGGGATACCAAGAATTGCCTTAAAGCACTATACAAGAAGCGAGCACCTGCCACTGTGGAACTTTGCCACACAGTTATCTATGGTGTTTTTAAAGAAGCTATTGAAGAGAGATATATAAAAGCGAACCCTGCTACCGGCTTACTCAAGAAGCTATTACCTCCCAAAAAAGAGCGGAATGTGAATGATTCAGAACCCTTTGACATGGAGGAAAGAGACCGATTTCTTGAATATGCAGAAAAAATCTGCTCCTGGGTTGAACAGCTCATGGTGAAAGTGATGGTTCATTCAGGTTTACGGCTTGGTGAAGCCTTGGCAATGCGGCTCAGTCATCTGGACATGAAAAAGAGGCTTTACCATGTATCAGAGAGCTATAAGCGATACAAATTCGGCCTACCCAAGAAAGGTAAGAAAAGGTTCGTGGATCTTCCTGACTTCCTGGTGGAGGAACTGAGCCGCTACGTGACCCATCTCAAGAAGGAGAGCCTGAAAAAGGGGGAAGGAGGAGATGTGGATCTTCTATTTGTCGATCCAAAGGAAAATGGTTATTGGCCTTACAGCCAAAGAAAGATACAGGGGTTGATGAAAAGGGTCTGCACTGGAGCTAAACTGAGAGTCAGAAACCCTCACGATCTAAGACACACCTACGCAACGATCCTTCTGATGGCTCACCAGAGCCCGGCCTATGTCCAAAAACAGTTGGGCCATAGCTCTATCTCGATAACTGTGGATATCTATGGCCATTGGATTCCGGGTATGGGAAGAGATGGGCTTGAGGAGGCATTACTCGGCGGTGTACAAAAACCGCATATTACCGCATATGAAGAGAATCGGCCCCGGTAAGTTACCGAGACCGTTAGGGAATATTCTTAATGGTGCCGAAGGCGGGACTTGAACCCGCACGAGTTTTAGCTCACTACCCCCTCAAGATAGCGTGTCTACCAAATTCCACCACTTCGGCACTTGTCTTTTTACTGCTTCTCCGGACTTCCCGCAGGAGCCGAACTCTGTTGCGTCACCGGGGCCTGGGCACCGGAGACGCCTTCCATGATGGAAGATGTCTTTCCTCTTCCAAAAAGAAAGGCAAGGAAAAGAGAAGTCAGCATAAAGATAATCGCTGCTGCCGCAGTTATCTTATGTAAAAAAGAGGTCGCACCGGCACTTCCGAAGACCGTCTGGCTGGAACCGCCAAAAGCGGCCCCCATGTCCGCACCTTTTCCTCTCTGAAGCAGAACAATCAATATAAGCGCAACGCATACTAAAACGTGCAGACCAACGACAATAAATTGCATGTATCTCCTTTACTTAACACCTGATTTCTCTGAGAAGAGGTGCATTTTACCAAAAAAAAATTAAAATGCAATAACAATTCTCATCCCTGATCCACCATCAAGATGTCATCTGCCATTCGACAGGACTTGTCGGCGAGCTCAAGTCGTGCCGCTCACGGCCCTGAGCAAATCCGAAGGGCGGCGTTGCCTTCGATCGCTTCTCCCTGCGGCGTATTGCTCATACGCCTCGGTCGTCACTCCTCGGCACCTTGCATCTAACACCTTCCTGGTGGCCAGAGATAGACCAAAATTCTCCATCTTCGTTGAAGATTCAGAATTTTGACGGTGGATTTTAGTCATGAAATCAACTTTCCTGATATTTTATTATCGGCACAAACAAGTCAGCCTTCAAACTTGCGCCGCCGACAAGGGCCCCGTCAATATCCTGCCTTGACATGAGATCCTTTGCATTGTCAGGTTTTACACTTCCGCCATAGAGAATCCTTACCAGGTCAGCCGTATCCTTATCGAATCTCTCTTCTATCCATTGCCGGATAAAATGATGGACCTCCTGTGCCTGCTCCGGTGTTGCGGTTTTCCCGGTCCCGATGGCCCAGACAGGTTCGTAGGCCAGGATGGTAGAGGGGGGCATACTGTGTTCATCAATGAAATTCTTCAATGACCCCTCAAGTTGTTCTTTGACAACCTCAAACGTCCGGCCTGCCTCTCTTGCTTCAAGGGTCTCTCCTATACAGATGATGGGGATCAGACCCATCAGCATGGCGGCCTTGACCTTGAGATCTACCATCTCACTACTTTCCCCAAAGAGGCTCCTTCTTTCCGAGTGGCCTAATATCACATGACTACAGCCGGCCTCAACAAGCATCTGACCTGATATCTCTCCTGTGTAGGCCCCATCCGGTTCCCAGTACATATTTTGAGCGGCAAGCAATATCCGGGCATCTCCTATTGCCTGCTTTGCCGCAGGCAGGCTCGTAAATGGAGGCGCCACAAGTACATCAACCCCATCAAGGCCCTGTATCTCCTCTGCGATCGCTTTGACAAGGTTCGCGGATTCATCAAGGTTAAGATTCATTTTCCAGTTACCGGCAATCATGACTGTTCGATCATTCACTTTTCATTCTCCTATCATGCCTTTGATTTTCAGCAATACTCCAGATTAACAAGAAAAGAGCTAACCTTAACTCCCTGCCATGTATGTGGTCAGATCTATCATCCTGCTCGCATAGCCGAATTCGTTGTCATACCAGGAGAGGACCTTGGCCATATCACCAAGAACCATGGTGGAGAGCGAATCCAGGCTGGAAGACAGGGTGGTGCCGTTAAAATCAATGGATACCAGGGGTTCTTCGCAATAGGCCAGGATACCCTTAAGATATCCTTCGGCAGCCTCTTTCATGGCACTGTTTATCTCATCAACCGTGGCCGGCTTGCTCAATTTCACAACAAGATCTACCACGGAGACATTGGGCGTGGGCACACGAATGGCCATCCCGTTCAGTTTACCCTCAAGCTGGGGGAGGACCAGGGAGACCGCCTTCGCGGCCCCGGTTGTGGTCGGGATCATGGAAAGCGCTGCCGACCTTGCCCTTCTAAGATCTTTGTGCGGAAAATCAAGCAAACGCTGATCGCCTGTATAGGCATGGGTTGTGGTCATAAGTCCCGTCTCTATTCCGAAATTATCCAGCAGGACCTTGCAGACCGGCGCGAGACAGTTGGTGGTGCATGATGCGTTTGATACGATATGGTGCTTTTGCGGATCATATTCCTGATGATTTACGCCCATCACGATGGTGATATCAGGACCCTTTGCGGGCGCTGAGATAATCACTTTGCTGGGACCTGATTCCAGGTGGGCGGCGGCCTTCTCCTTTTCCCTGAAAAGGCCTGTACATTCAAGGACAAATTCAGCGCCCACATCGCCCCATGGGATCTTGGCCGGATCCCTTTCCATAAAGATTCGGATCTCTTTTCCGTCAACGATCAGAGAATTATCAGTGTTCGAGACCTTGGAATCGAGTACTCCCTGAGAAGAGTCGTATTTTAACAGGTGGGCCAGGGTTGATGGATCTGTCAGATCATTGATGGCCACAAATTCTACATCCTTATTCGCAAGACCTGCCCTAAAGGCCATCCTGCCAATACGACCGAAACCATTAATCGCCACTTTTACTGTCATCTTCTACCTCCTGAGTCCGGATAATATAGTTGATAGAAAAGGTGTATAACAAACATATCAGTTAGAAGCCATATGGCAGCTCTCCTTTTGTGAGAGATCCAAGGCCATTAATATTGCATCCTCATTGGTATCCGTATAATATCGCGGCCTGCAACCAACTTCCTGAAACCCAAATTTCCGGTATAGTCTCTTGGCAGCCAGATTGGATGGCCTGACCTCCAGCCAGATATTTCGCATGCCATGAGAGATACTTGTCTCAATTATTTCCATTAAGAGGTGACACCCAAGGTGTTGACCCCTCTTATCGGGATGAACGGCTATATTGATAATCTGAATTTCACTGTCAAACATCCAGAAGCATACATATCCCAGAAGAGTATTGCCTGAGGTTAACGCCCATAGGTTAGATGCCGGATTTTTTATCTCCGATTTAAAGGCTTTGATGCTCCAGGGAGACCGGAAAGCGCGTTCTTCTATCTCGAGTATCTGATCCAGATAGGCCTGACAATTTTCAGTTCCTATTTTTACAAGATGGTTCACATCCCTATTCCAATAATTTTCCCGCCATGGAGATACTCGTTTTACCCGCTTCCTGCGCCTTTTCAGCAAGTTCCTTTAGCGTCAGGTCTGATCGGTTCTGGGCAATGGCGATTACCATAGGCAGGTTCACACCGGTCAAGACCTCGACCTTTTCTTCTTTCAGGAATGCGAGGCTGATATTGGAAGGGGTCCCCCCAAACATATCGGTCAGGATAAGGACTCCTCGTCCCTTATTCAGGGCCTTGATCTTTCTCTCAATATTCTTCCGGATCTCTTCAGTATCCGATGTCTGAGTAATAGAGATAACATCTACTGCTTCCATGCTTCCGACAATGAACTCAGCGGCATTCAGGAATTCCCGGCCCAGATCACAGTGAGTAACTATTAACAAGCCTATCATGATATTAACCCATTATAATTTTAGTCTTCAGCCGGCTGAACCGGATTTGAACTCTTTCTCAAAATGAGCTCAGTGATCGTCAGATCCCGTGATTTCAGACCCCGGAACAACTGATCAGAATTCTTCATCGTTCTCTATAATTATCTTGTAGAGATCTTCTCTGGAAGAAGCCTCCATTAGAACCTTTCGAAATGAGCCGGTTTTTATGATCTTTGCAATCCTGGCCAAGGCCTTCAGGTGAACACTGGCGGAGTTTTCAGGTGCCACCAGCAAGAAAAAAAGGAAAACCGGCTGTCCATCCATAGAGTCGAAGTCCAGTCCTTTTAGACTTCTGCCGAATGATATGATCAGTTGACTCACTCCTTGTAGTTTTCCGTGGGGTATGGCTACACCGTCACCAATGCCCGTGCTTCCAAGACGCTCTCTCTCTAATAAAACCCTGACCAATGAATTCTTATCCAGAGATAATCTACGGCTCGCTATTACTTCAACCAATTCTTCCAATACATTTTTTTTATCTCTGGCCTTCAAGTCAGGGATGATATTATCTTCTTCAAATATCTCTGACAATTTCATGTTTTTTACTTTCTTATAGATTACTATGAATAGGTCAGCCGGCAGGTTCAATGAGCCCAAGATTTCCGTCTCTGCGTTTGTAGATAACGTTGATCTCTCTGGACCGTGAATTTCTAAACACCAGGAATTCCTGTTGAGACATGGTAACCTGCATAGCTGCCTCCTCGGGATCCATTGGTTTTGCAACCAACTTTTCAACCTCTATGCTGGGCTCTTCGGTACCGAGAGCGGCAATCTCTTCTGTCTCTTCAATAACAAGGGTATCCTCACCTTTACGATGCTCTGACCTCCTTTTTCTTGTCTTGGATCGATATCTCTTTACCTGTTTTTCGATCTTGTCCATAACCTGATCAATGGCTGAATACATATCCTCAGTCTCTTCCATGGCTTTAATCATTGTTCCGTTGACACTGAGAGTAACATCAACCATACGCCTGAATTTTTCGACAGCCAGCACAATATGGGCTTCAATGGGAAAATCTAGAAATTTGTTGATTTTAGATACCTTTTCCTCGGCATAACTCCTTAGACTTTCTGATGGTTCCATGTGTCTGAATGTTACGCTGATATCCATAATTTAACCCCCTCAAAAAAGAAAAGCTTCCTAACAAAAAAAGGTTTAAAAGTCAAACCCGCCTTTAAGGATTCAATAAGGCATCCTTCTTTTCCTGGAAGGCAGGATTCCCATGGTCTCTCTATACTTGGCCACCGTCCGACGGGCAATGTTAATATTTAAGCCCGTCAGCATATCAGCAACTTCCTGGTCACTGTATGGTTTGGCCTTGTTCTCAGATTTGATGATGTTTTTAATATGTTCTTTTACGCTTTCCGAGGCTATAAATTCTCCGTCCATACTATTGATTGCGCTGTTAAAGAAATATTTCAACTCGAAAATACCCTGAGGAGTATGGACATATTTATTGGTGGTAACTCTACTGATGGTGGATTCATGCATCTGGATGTGCTCGGCCACATCCCGAAGGACAAGGGGTTTTAGATAGGCTACCCCTTCATCTAAAAACCGCCTTTGGAATTGAACAATACTTTCGGTTACCTTATATATCGTCCTCTGACGCTGGTGGATACTTTTAATCAGCCAGGCTGCTGACTTCAGTTTTTCCTGTATATATTGTTTGGTAGTATCTAATAAAGAATCTTTATTGTATAAGATATTCCGATAATAGTTATTGATCCTGAGTTTGGGCATCCCGTCTTCATTAAGGACAATCTCATAATCATCACCCACTTTGAATACATGGATATCAGGACTTATGTAAATTGTCTCATCATCATTATACATCCTGCCGGGTTTGGGTTCTAGCCCGGTAATAGTTGAGACAGCATATAAAACATCCTGAAGGGGAATGGCAAGGCTCTTGGCTATACGATCATATCTTTTATTCTCAAGATTATCCATATGGTACGTGATAATCTTTTCAAGGATGGGATCATCCAGATTGCGAAATCTGGCCTGGATCAGCAGACATTCTCGAGTGTCTCTGGCGGCCACGCCGACAGGGTCGAACTGCTGAATTAAGCTCAGGGTTTCAGACACTTCCTCTCGACTACGCCCCGTGATTTCAGACATCTCCTCAACGGATATCTTCAGATATCCGTTCTCATCAATGTTCCCGATGATATGTATCCCGATATCCCTCTGCACATAATTTACACTGCTCATATTGAGCTGCCACATGAGATGCGAATTCAGGCTGGTCTTGTTGGAGGTCATATTTTCAAAAGGAGGAAGCTCCTTTCCATTATAAGGCGTCTCTACCCATCCGGTGTTATAATCGGAGATATAGGTTTCCCAATCTATATCCTCCCTGATCTGCTCATCTACTTTTACCTCAAGGTCCGACAGTTCCTTTGTGTCTCCTTTATCTTCATCGACTTCCTTCGCTTCGCTGATCCCCTTCTC
This sequence comes from Deltaproteobacteria bacterium, assembly GCA_019313825.1. GTDB lineage: Bacteria > Desulfobacterota > DSM-4660 > Desulfatiglandales > HGW-15 > JAFDAM01. The sequence continues at coordinate 35,549 of JAFDAM010000009.1, read as the reverse complement.
TTCATCAATATCATCCATATGCTGTTCATCCAGCAACGGGTTATCCTCCATCTCCTGGTTGATGGTATCCAGGAGTTCGAGCCTGGAGAGTTGAAGGAGTTTGATGGCCTGTTGCAGCTGGGGTGTCATTATTAGCTGCTGAGACAGGCTGAGAGTTTGTCGTAGCTGTAAAACCATATTTTAAAGCCTTTGCCTCTATGCTAAAATAATGTTGACGGCTTCGTAAAAAGTCCATCTGTCCCGCCTTGCGGGATTTCGCAGGGCTCAACTTGCATCTGAAGCTTTTTACTGTGCCGTCTATATTATGACTTTTTACGAGTGCATCAATGTTACTTTCAGCGACATTCGATTTTACCCGCCCTACAGGCTGGTCTTCAAAAGCCACATGGAATATCCGGGTATAAGAAACCTAGCGTTTTATAGGTTGAAATTGTCACCAAGATAGACACTGCGGGCTATTTCGCTGTTGACAATCTTTTCAGGTTGACCAAACTCGATAATCTTCCCCTGATTTATAATATAGGCGGAGTCGCAGACATCCAATGTCTCCCTGACATTGTGATCCGATATGATAATACCGATCCCCCGTTCCTTCAATTGTCTGATTATCTGTTTAATGTTATCCAGGGCAAGAGGATCAATCCCAGCAAAAGGTTCATCAAGCAACATAAACCTTGGCTCCGTTACAAGGGCCCTGGAGATCTCAAGCCTTCGCCTCTCTCCACCGGAAAGGGAAAACGCCTTCTGTTTGGCCAAATGGCTTATGTTGAGTTCGGATAATAGTTTTTCTGTTCGTTCCTTAATCTCATATGAAGGGATGTTGATACCCTCCATGATTGCCACCAGATTTTGTTCAACCGTGAGCTTTTGAAAAACAGACGGTTCCTGGGGCAGATAGGTGATTCCCTTTCTGGCCCTAAGATACATGGGGTCTTCCGTGATGTCCTGATCATCCAGAAAGACTCTTCCCTCATCCGGCCGAATGAGACCTATCATCATATAAAAAGAGGTTGTTTTACCCGCACCGTTCGGGCCCAGGAGACCTACTATCTCTTGTCGGTTCAGGGTCATGCCCATCTGGTCCACGACCCTTTTGCCGTTATATGCCTTGACCAGGCCTTTTGCTTCCAGTCTCTCTGTGTTGTCGGCCAACTAAGCTACCTTTTCCTGCTTTTGGGGAATATGACAGCCCTGGCCTTATTATCTTCAGAGCCCTCCACAATACTCCGGTTCTCTTTTAGAAAGAGGGTGATCATGGATCCTTCCACAAAATCATCCCCCTGTTTGACAACAGGCTTACCTGTCAGGACCACTTTTTCATCATCTTGATAATAGACCGCCTTTTCAGCCGTAGCCAGCCCAACATCCGACCTCCTGATCTTGACCTCCCCTGTTGCGATGATCCTGTCTATACTCATTTCACCTTTTTCAGGATCCTTGATGCCTGGCTGATTATGGTAATACAGGAGCAATTTCTGACAGTTTATGGTCAGGTTGTCTCTCCTGGCATTCACATCTCCTGTAAATGTCACTATATTCTTCTTATTATCTATTTCGAATGTATTTGACTTTATTACTATTGGTCCGGATGTATCAGTTTTTAAAATCTCCTCTTGTGGGGCTTTTGGTAGCACAAAGGAGGGATGAAAAAGCATTAAAAGGGGTATTATATATAATACTGACCTATATTTAATATAATTCATAAAGCAAATGACTCTCTCTTAATTAAGGTTTCAACATCGGATATGACTCTAAGCGTCTCTTTCTCCAGGTTGAGATAGAGACCCCGACCAGTTAAAGTAAAAAAAGGGCCTGTAATCTTGACCGGCTCCTCTGTGTTCAAATAGCCTTCCTTCTGTCTGTACAGGATATGCTCGGTGGTTATCCTGTAACCGTTATCAGTGTATGCGTGTAGGTCTCCGCGAAGGCTGATCTCACTGGAATCCTTATTGTAATCCCCCCCCCTTCCTTCCAGTTCAATTGAAGGGCTGTTTTCAGGCTCCAGCTTTAATCTGAAGTTTTTAAAGGATATGCGCTGTCTGTCCTTGGAAAACCTAACCTCCTTGGCGTCCAGAACCCATTTCACGCCTTCATCAGGATTATTCTGAATATACTGGATATTTTTGAGTCTGAGGCCCTCCCCCGGAATCAGATCCGTCACAATCAGATTGTCCGCGCTCTCATACTGGGCCCTGATCAGGTAAAAGCCAATTACCATAAGAAACAGCATAATCGCGGCTATCGGCCAATATTTCAGCGGGGATTTTTTCATTATTGCAATAATTATACCAGAGGACTAATCGTGATGTAAAGTCTATTTTTCTCCGCTTGTAAAAGATGATACGGCATCGGGCCAGGCCCCCCGCGCTTTAAGGATGAGTTCGCATACCTCTCTTACGGCGCCCTTCCCGCCCCTGTTTTCTGTGATGAAATCGGCGGCATCCCGAACTTCCGTAACGGCATCTGCCACCGCGATGGAGAATCCGGACTGATTAAACATAGGGATATCCGGTAGATCGTCCCCCATGCAGCATACCTGGTTCCTGTTTAATCCCGTCTTTTTAACCAGCTTGTTACAAAGGGATTCCTTGTCTTCTATTCCTTGATAGACCTCCTTGATACCCAGGCCCTTTGCTCGATATTCAACTGTCTTAGACTTACGCCCCGAGATGATGACCACATCAATGCCGGCCTTCATTAATAGTCTTAGTCCGAGTCCGTCCTTTACATTGAAATATTTGATCTCTTGCCCGAGGTCGTTAACGATAATGCGTCCATCGGTCATGACCCCATCCACATCAAGGATGAGCAGTTTTATCTCGGCTGCCTTATCTTCCAACGACATATCTCCTTTTCATAAGGGTCTTTGAAGGCCCTTGGGCGCGTGCATGACTCAGGCCTTGGGATTGACCAGGTTGTGGATCTCTTTGAGCAGGGCAAGAAGGGGCCTGACCTGGTCTATAGGCAGGGAATTTGGTCCATCGCAGAGGGCTGAATCCGGATCAGGGTGGACCTCTATAAAGAGTCCGTTGGCACCGGCGGCAATAGCGGCCCTGGCTAAGTATTCAATGAATTCCCTCTGACCTCCCGAAGAGGTGCCGCTGCCCCCCGGGAGTTGAACACTGTGTGTAGCGTCAAATACGACCGGAAAACCCAAATCCCGCATAATGGCAATGGACCTGATATCAACAACCAGATTATTATAGCCAAAAAAGGTGCCTCTCTCCGTCAAGAGGATATTTTGATTGCCCGTTGATCTGACTTTGCGGACAGCCGGCTCTATCTCCCATGGGGACAGAAACTGCCCTTTTTTGATGTTTATTGGCAGACCTGTCCGGGCCGCTGCCAGCAGGAGGTCTGTCTGGCGGCATAGCAATGCCGGTATCTGAATAACATCAAGTACCTCGGCTGCCTTCTCGATATCACCGGTCTCATGGACATCTGACAAAACTGATAATCCGGTCTCCTCCTTCACCCTAAGGAGAATTTCTAGGCCTCTATCCAATCCGGGGCCACGGAAAGAGTCCAGGGAAGTCCGGTTGGCCTTATCGTAGGAAGCCTTAAAGATGACCGGTATATCCATCGCCTCGCTGGTCTCTTTAAAAAAGGTGGCCACGCTAAGAGTGGCATCCTCATTCTCAATCACACACGGACCGCCAATGACAAAGAAAGGTCCTTTCTCTTTAATAGTCAAATCTCCTATACAAACCGGGGTCTCCATCCTATTCAATCACTCTCTTATCAGGTTTACAAAAAACAGCTTTATAAAAACACTATCCTGTTACGATCTTTGAAAATCTTTCTTGATATAGATCTCCTACCTGCCTCTGATAACGGTATGACACAGTTTCATTCCATCGTATATGCTTATAGAAAGGCATCTGAAAAGTCAAGGAAACTAAAGAGTGATTATAGCTGTAAACTTTTTCTTGTCATGTGATCTTAGAACATCTATTATTAGTCCTGATCCATTTTAGGAGGTAAAAAAAGTGCCCAAAAGAAAGTCGTCCAGAACCGTAGAAGAGATTAACAGAAAGATCAAAGAAGGCAGGGTGGTGGTGGTGACCGCCGACGAGATGACGGATATCGTCAGACGCAAAGGTCCTGAAAAAGCGGCAAGAGAGATAGACGTTGTCACTACCGGCACCTTTGCTCCCATGTGCTCATCAGGGGCCTTGATAAATTTCGGTCATACTAAACCAACAATCAAGGCATCCAAGGCCTGGCTGAACGATGTTCCCGCCTATGCGGGGCTGGCGGCTGTCGACATATATATAGGAGCCACAGAGCCTGCTGAGGACGACCCCCTAAACAGGGTTTATCCCGGACAGTTTAAGTATGGCGGAGGGCATGTAATCCATGACCTGGTAGCCGGCAAAAAGGTGAACTTGAAGGCTACTGCCTATGGCACTGACTGTTACCCTAACCGGGAGTTTGAGAAAAAGGTCAGACTCTCTGACCTCCCGTACTCAGTATTATTAAATCCGAGAAATGCCTATCAGAATTACAACTGTGCTGTCAATCTGTCCGCCAAGACCATATACACATATATGGGGGTCTTAAAACCCAAGGCAAGTAACGCCAACTATTCCACGGCCGGCCGGCTAAGTCCTCTCTTTAACGACCCCTATTACCTCACCTTGGGTATGGGCACGAGGATCTTTCTTGGTGGCGCGCAGGGTTATGTTGTCGGCCCCGGGACACAGCACAATCCGGGAGTGGCCCGGAGCAAGAATGGTGTCCCCTTGAGCCCTGCCGGGACCCTCATGGTCATGGGCGATCTGAAGGAAATGGATCCCAAATGGATAGCTGGCGTCAGCATGCTTGGGTACGGGTGTTCGCTGGCTGTCGGTTTAGGCATTCCCATACCGATACTTAATGAGGATATGGCCCGCTACACGGGTGTTTCCGATGAGGAACTCTTTACCCGGATAATCGATTATGGTGGCGATTATCCAAAAGGAGAGGCAAAGAGTCTTGGACAGGTGAGCTATGCTGAACTGAAAAGCGGCACCATAAAATTCAATGGTCAGGACGTCCAGACCGTTCCGGTCTCTTCCTATGTGAGGGCCCTTGAAGTTGCGCGCGCACTAAAAAGCCGGATAGAAAAAGGAGGGTTTTTACTGGTCGACCCCCAGGTCATGATACCCACGGTGGAGCGGCCTGAACAGACTTGACTCTGCCTTTAGGATCCTGCACAAAGATCGACAAGACGAAAGATCGAAAGCCACGAAGGCTGATATTCTCTGAAGGGAAAGAATCCTGTCGTGGCTTTTTAGCGCCTGAATGAACTACCCCGCTGCCCCGCTTGATCGGGATCCTCCATAGGCGGATTAAGCGGCATCCGGGATACCTTATGGCGGATTAGGATAGGGAGTATATTAAAGTGATTGAAGAAGGTTTTTCCATTGGTGATTCAATAATACATCGTATCGACCCCAGGGTCAAAACGATTATCGCCTTCGTATTTTCCGCCACAGTGGCCATATCTGATCGTTTTGCGGCATTGGTACCCTCTGTTTTGATTGCCCTGGTCCTTGTACCACTTGCAAGTCTTCCACTTCTAGGGGTCTGCCACAGGCTTCTAATCGTGAATGGCCTTATCCTTTTAATCTGGGTTTTCATCCCGTTCACCTTTGCGGGAGAACAGTTATTTACCCTTGGTCCGTTGACCGCCACAAAGGAGGGGATCATATATTCTGTCTTGCTTACAATCAAATCCAATTCCATCATCTTAATCCTGATGGCCCTTGTCGCCACAACACCCATATTTACAATGGGACGGGCCATGAGACATCTGCATGTGCCCGCGAAGATTGTCCACCTGTTTCTATTTACCTACCGTTACATACATGCTATTCACAGGGAATACCTGCGTCAGATGAATGCAATAAAGATCAGGGGCTTTCAACCGGGCACAAACATGCATACATACAGGACATACGCATACCTGGTAGGCATGTTACTAGTAAAAAGTCATGACCGGGCAGAGAGGGTTCGCGCTGCCATGCTGTGCCGCGGTTTCAGGGGAAGGTTTTATGACCTGAGCCAATTCAACCTGAAAACCTCTGACCTGATCATGTCGGTATTGATGCTTTTAGCTGTTACTATCGTTTGCTTATTACAATGGACAAGAATAATATATTAATAAACATGGAGGACATCACTTACTCCTATCCCGGAGGCAGACCGGTCCTGAAAAACCTCTACCTCCAGTTGCATGAAGGGGAGAGGGTCGGATTAATAGGGCCAAACGGCAGCGGCAAAACCACAATGTTCCATGTCATTATGGGGCTCTTGAAGCCTTCTTCGGGCAGGATAGAGATCTTTAGCAGACAAGCTAAGGAAGAGAAGGATTTCAGGCCCGTTCGACAGCAGATAGGTCTCCTGTTTCAGGATGCAGATGACCAGTTATTCAGCCCCACTGTCCTGGAGGATGTGGCCTTTGGACCACTAAACCAGGGCAAGCCAAAAAGAGAGGCCAGAGATATCGCGGAGGAGACCCTTTCTTCCCTTGGCCTTGAGGGGTTTGAAGACAGGGTCACCTATAAACTGTCAGGTGGTGAGAAGAAGTTGGTCTCCCTTGCCACTGTTCTTGCCATGCGCCCAAAGGTCCTGTTACTGGATGAACCCACAATGGGCCTTGATTCCGATACAACGCAAAAGATTATCAATATCCTTGAGAACATCTATATCTCTTATATCTTCATCTCGCACAATATGGATTTTATTCACCGAACAACGAATAAGGTCTGCGGCATGGCCGACGGTCGAATCTTTCTTGAAAAAGAGAAGGTATCGCACACACATGTCCACTCCCATGGATATGGCCAACTGCCCCACACCCACTCTCATGATGATCGATAACATTAAAAAACCACGGCCATAGGAGGAGATGGCTCAACTTTTGCATAATAATTTAAGATTGTTTAATAGTAACATTTTAAGCCTTGAATTTTTATTACTGTATAGAAGGCTCTATGATCTATGAAAGGGTATAAAGAATCTGGTTAAAACACCGAATCAGTTGAAAAAGAACTAAGCAGTTAAGTTTCATTTAATAAGGAGATACAAGAGAATGGAAAGGGTTCCGATTACAAAAGAAAGTCTTGAAAGGCTGAAAGAGGAATTGAAGCATTTGGAGGGAGTTGAAAGGCCCCAGAATATCCGGGCAATAGAAGAGGCAAGGGCCCATGGGGATATAAGCGAAAACGCGGAATATCATGCGGCGAAAGAGAAACAATCCTTTATTGACGGCAAGATTAATGAACTAAAGAGCGTTATTGGCAAAGCCGAAGTGATAGAGGTCGAGGAAGGACCGGCGGACAATGTCGTGTTTGGTAAAACCGTCCTGTTATACAACTTTAAGACAGACGAAGAGGTAAAGTATCAACTGCTCGGCCCCTATGAATCAGAACCGGAAAATGGCAGAATATCGGTCAATTCACCACTTGGACAGGCCTTGATCGGTAAAGAGGTCGGAGACGAGATAAAGGTAAAGACACCAGGGGGTGTTCTGGAATTTGAGATTTTGGAGATCAATTAAAAAAAGGCGTATGGGACGCAGTTGGGGATATCTTATGTCTTTCAGAATTTTTTTACATGGACTGGAAAGCAGCAATCAGGGCACCAAATCCGTTTTTTTCAGGGAAAAATATCCGGATATGCTTATACCAAATTTTTCGGGCAGCCTGCAGAGAAGGATGGGAAAGTTGAATGATATCCTTGCGGGAAAATCAGGAATAAGGGTCGTGGGATCAAGCTTCGGTGGTCTGATGGCCGCTATATTTGCCATGGAAAACGAGCCCAGTGTGGACAGACTGATCCTCCTGGCCCCTGCCATCAATCTGATGGGTTTTAGCAATTACAGTCAAAAAGAGATTTCATTGTCTGTCAGCATATACCACGGCAAAGATGATGGGGTGATTCCATTACAGGCTGTGGAGTCTATAGCGAAAAAATGCTTCCGCGACCTCTCCTTCCACATTGTTGATGATGATCACTCTCTACACAAGACCTTCAAGAATATGGAATGGGACAACCTCCTGGGCGACTGAACCCTAAAGTTGCATAAATAACATGGCAAAACGGGCTTAAAGACAATAACAACTAAGTAATGTCCGGTTAGGATGTTGCAATGCTATAGTATGGACCTTGATGGCCGGTGGGGGTCTTTTTTCATGGTCGAACTTCATTATGTGCAGTGCATCTGTATGAAGCCGGAGGAGGCGGACGGCGGGCTGCCTCGGATATCGTCCGGTCTGAACGAAGCTGAATAACTGAGAAGCATTCCGTCCGCCTGGCAGGCACCTTTTATAAAAGATCTGCTTCTAACCCGTTCGCCATTGAAAAGAGACCCCCACCGGCCATCTTTAGGATACAAATTTTATTAGTGCAACATCCTAACCGGACATTACTGAGTGTTTTTAAACTTTCCCCGTGTCTTAGTGAAATTCACTGCAAGTCGCGTATCCGGACTTCAATCTCCTGATTGTCTTTCAATAGATCAATCAGTCTGGATGTATCGGTATCACCAAAGTGGTATGGATAAAGGATCTTCGGCTTAAATGCCAGGGCCGCGTCAGCAGTCATCTCCGGCGTCATGGTATAGGGCAGGTTCATTGGTAAAAACGCGATGTCAATTCCGGACAATTGCCCCATCTCCGGGATATTTTCCGTATCACCTGCCACATAGACCTTTTTATCACTGAAGGTGATCACATATCCATTGCCGACACCCTTTGGATGAAACGGATTGCCGGGGGAACGCATATGCTTAATGTTATATGCGGGCACAGCATCAATGGGTAATCCTTTTACTGTTCCGCTGTCTCCGTTTTTCATAACAATGGAGCCCTTGATCTTTTCCGCGCAGGTTTCAGTTGACACCACTTCTGTCCCGTCTTTACTCAACATATCAATGGTTGAAGGTTCAAAGTGATCAAAATGATCGTGCGTGATCAGGATTATATCCGCCCTGGGAAGCGCGGAATAATCAGCCATATCAGACACCGGGTCGATATGGATAATCAGATCTCCAAATTGACACATCAGTGTGCCATGTCCGATAAAAGAGATCTTAAGATCGTCTGTAGCGGTCTTTATGGTATCTGTCTCATGCATGATAATATGTCCTCCTGTTCCTAGTTATTATCGTGGATATTGTCCGAGTCTGCTTATCCCTTACTCCTCCATCTCCCAGAGCGGTAATCCTGTATCTTCATCATGGCCCCTTTCAAGCTCAGGCCCATCAAAGGCCTCTATGGTCAGTTCGCAGGCATAGATTATTGTCCCAGCCGCAAGGTGCCCGCCAAAACAGTTTCCCTTTCCGTCCGCCAGGGTAATATGCGCGTGAACCATCGGGGAACCATCCTTCATAGAGACGCTACCGACCAATGTAGTAATCTCGAATGGACGATTAAAGTTGAAAAAATGATACTCGCGCGTCTCCTGGTTATAGAATCCTAGCCTGGCCTTCTGTACTGAGCCCAATGCCTCGATTCGTCCCAACCGGATGTTCTCCTTGATGCAGAACTCTGTAATCTCCCCCAACAGATCACCCTCGTACTTTAGTTTGCCAATAAACAGCCCTGCGGGTTTGACTCTCTTCATGATTGTCATGTCTGATTCCTTTCTCGCTAAAATGAATACAGAGAAGACCTGCCTGATACAATATGGGCAGAATATATCTCATCCTGCCATAAATTTCAAACCTTCAAGTCTTATAGGGATTTTTACTACAAGGATTAAAGGTTTGAAATTTATGAGCTTGATGCAAGGATGACATGTGATAATTTTGAATACCGATAGGAAAAGGAGCAAGAAATGGAAGAATGACCTTCAGGTTTTAATTCAACCCTAAAGCGAAAGAACTTATGCCGGCTCAAATACAGAAAGTAAAATAAAAGCTACATCCTTTAGAAATGGTTTTATTCTTATTGATCAAATGTAATGAAATAAGATATGCGAGTCAAGTAGAAAGGGACCACCGCATGTGGCAAATCAGCGGTTGTAGATCACTGGTCCCCCCTCTAGTTTATACTTGACTTTTGCTATTACAACTGTGTTTATCATCTTTCGCGATTCTTAATCATATTTTTTCTGTTCATGGCATTGTTTCTTGATAAAAAACAACTCTGTCTTACAGAGCGTTCAGTGGCGTCTGCGGCAAAGAATCATTAACTGATAAAGGTGGATAAACATTGAAAGTAAAGCCTTACAGGTTTTATTATGGCTGGGTTATCGTTGCCGTATCTTTTCTCACCCTGTTTTTCTCTCTTGGTATACGTTACTCCTTTGGGGTCTTCTTCATTGCCATCCTTAATGAATATGGATGGGGTCGAGCCGAGACGGCCGGGGCCTTTTCACTTGCCATGATAGTACATGCTCTGTTCTCCCCTTTTTCCGGATACCTTATTGACCGTCTCGGTCCGCGAAAACTCTTTCCAATGGGTGCAATCCTATTGATTATGGGGCTTGTGGCTGTCGGCCGTACCACTGCCATATGGCACCTATATGTCTTCTTTGGTATAGTCATAGCCATAGGCGTAAACACCCTGTCCTATTCACCGCACATGTCAATTATTCTCAAATGGTTTAACCGGAGAAGAGGGTTTGTAATGGGTCTGACACTTTCAGGTGTCGGTGTCGGTGCCATGGTTATTGTGCCTCTGGCCGAATTAATGATTGACACAGCCGGGTGGCGTAACGCCTTTTTGCTTCTCGCCAGCCTTGTCCTATGTATTGTTTTCCCGATGACATTAATTTTGCAGCGACGATCACCTGAAGAAGTGGGTCAGTATCCGGACGGTGTCATTCCCCAATATCAAGAAGATCTTTCTGATCAAAAGGTAGAATTCAAGGGAGATATTACCTTTTCCAATATGCCTAAAACATGGACATTGAGTGAGGCGATGCAAACCAAGGCCTTTTGGTATATTATTTTAGCTTTTTTTAGTAATGGATTTGTTAGCAACATGCTTTTGGTGCACCAGGCAGTTCACGTCGTGGATATGGGTTATAGCAAATTCCTTGCTGCATCACTCGTGGGATCGGTCGGCCTTATAATGTCACTTTCGGGAATTTTTTGGGGATTTTTATCAGATCGAATCGGCAGAGAGATAACCTTCACATTGGGCGGTTGTGCTGCTATTATCGGGATTTTATTATTTCTTTTAATCAGTGATGCGACTTCCCAGTGGATGCTATATGCATTCGTCATTCTCTATGGTTTAGGAATCGGCTCTACTGGGTTAATGACTGCCGCCGCAATAGGGGATCTTTTTCCAGGAAGCTCCCTTGGACGTATTATGGCAATCCAGGTAATGGGATTCGGAATCGGTGGAGCGTTCGGGCCTTATCTGGCCGGATATTTTCATGATCATACGGGAAGTTATTTAATCCCTTTTACCCTGTTATTGGTGAGTATAAGTGTAGGGATCATAAGTATTTGGATTGCCGCTCCGCGTCATCGTGTTTCCATATCAACAAAACAATCATAAATCTTCTCATAAAGGTCACAATTTCATTATCCTCAAGCACAATTTTTCTACAAAAAAACCTATAACTACTCAGGTTGTTTAGGCTATAGGCTAAAGGCTATTAGGTTTTTCCCATTGATCAAATTGGGGCATCCTTCAACGATATTTGATGGAACTGAAATAGCCACTCTTCTCATTTGAGAAGTCAACCCATATACTTCCTCATTAGAAAATTCTCTATGGGTTCGATAGATCAGAAGCGCCACTTCGTCAGCCAATTCAAACACTCTGAGCGACCTATGATCACGCATGATTTTCTCCTACAGCCTAAACGCCTACAGCCTATCTACCAGAGCAGTTACGAATTTATTACCCCTAATATGACTCTCAAGCATTGACTATAAAAGGCGATCCATCATTATTATAGATGCGAAACTTGAGTAATAATCTTTCAGAAAGTCTTATCACCATCTTTGTTTTATATATTGACCAAACTATGGACCAAACAGTAAATAAAACAGAACAGATACAGCGGAAAGCCAAAAATAAAAGGGCTTTCAGCGCTATGCAATGCTAAAAACCCTTAATTTAAAAGGCTCTCAGGATAAAAAACCCTGGAAGCCTTGTTATTCCTGGTCGGGACGACTGGATTTGAACCAGCGGCCCCCGCGTCCCGAACGCGGTGCTCTACCAGGCTGAGCCACGTCCCGAAAAGAGGGAAATATATCCTATCCCTTTTCCAGAGGCAAGTTTAATTTTTCCCCGACAACCTCAATGAAGTTTTCCATGATCCTTGCCGTAGCCCCCCATATTGTATCATCACAATATTGATAAGCCGGGCCGCGATATGTGATACGCTGAAACTCGAACGCATCTCCTCCATGAACGGAATTGTCCGGGGAAAAGACCTCAAAAGGCACCTTGATAAGCCACTTCACTTCCTCAGTGTTGATTATAAAATCATATGGATACGGTATCAGACCCACAAAGGGGTGGATAATGAATTGGGATACTACTGTAGGAGTGTCATCTATCTGTCCCAGGATCTTCACGTCCTCTTTTAACAGGCCGACCTCTTCATAGGCCTCTCTCAATGCCGTATCTTCCAGAGAATCGTCTTCTTCATCCACCACGCCACCGGGGAATGATATCTGTCCCTTATGGTGCTCCACCCTGTCAGTCCTTTTAGTAAAAAGGATCTTATAGCCACCATTTTCAATAAAAAGCGGGATCAGCACGGCAGCATGGACAAAAGTGGGATCATCATCCTGAATAGACCTCGGTGTCCTGGCGCTCAAGAGATCCTTTATCAGTTCAATATTATTCATTCACATCTTTCCGTTAATTCTATTTTCATCAAAAAATATCCCTTTGTAAAGAAAATCAAACAGCGTATTATTATCCTCTTTAATGGCAAGTTGTCCACAAAATACGATAATAAAAGGTATTACCTGAATTTTGCACCAAGTATCGTAGCGAGGCGCCGAAAGCCTTGTGTTTAAAGCGAAGTTGGAGTGATTTTGACCCGCAAGCATATTATCCATATGGTGAGGATAAAAATCATGAAACGAGCTTTAAAGATAAGGCGCTTCAAGCCGCAGTAGATAGTTGGTGCAAAATTCAGGTATAACCTTATGGAAATTCTCTTTTTAATAATCTCGCTGCTGCTCATGGCCGCAGGGCTTGTAGGGACGTTCCTGCCCATAATCCCCAGCCTTCCCCTCGTCTATGGCGGGTATCTCGTCTATGGTCTTGTTACCGGCTGGCAGAACTATGGCCTGGGCATCATGATCGCGTTCGGCCTGGTAACGGGGATCACGGTACTGCTGGACTATCTGGCAGGCGCACTTGGAGCGAAAAAATTCGGAGGCACCCGGGCAGGGGTAATAGGTTCCACTATCGGGGCAATCGTTGGAGTGATCCTTCTAAACGTGATAGGCCTGATTATCGGGACCTTTATGGGTGCGATTCTGGGCGAACTCATCGGAGGACGGTCCATGCCTGAAGCGGTCCGGTCAGGTTGGGGGGCTTTCCTGGGTTTCGTGGCAGGCACCTTTTTCAAGATCGTGGCTGCCGTCGCCATGATCACTGCCTTTTTATGGCTGATCATTATGTAGGATAAAGTAATTACTTAGGTTCAAGGTTCAAGGGTTCAAGGTTGGAGAACGATGAACCATAAACCGTGGACCTGACAACCTGAGTAGCCCCGCCAGAAATAAAAGCCCGCCGGCAACCGTCATTACTATCGGGTCCAGAGGACATGCCGTTGTATACACCCGAAAACAGTATATCTATTAAAAGAGGTCCCGCCAGGGCGGGGTCGCCTTGAAGAGATGGGCATTGCCGAAGTTGAGGGCTTTTCCTGGGGTCGTATGTTTCTTGACATGGATTCCCCCGGGTGATAACTTCCAACCCTTGAAAATCATTTGCTTTCCTAAGTAAAAATATATGGACGGAGATGTCAATGACATTTCAGGAACTGATTCTGTGTTTGGAAAAATTCTGGGCAGACAGGGGTTGCCTGATCCAGCAGCCCTACGACCTTGAGGTCGGAGCAGGCACTTTTAACCCTGCAACCCTTTTGAGGGCCTTGGGACCTGAACCGTGGTCTGTCGCCTATGTGGAGCCCTCCAGGCGTCCGACTGACGGCAGGTACGGAGAGAATCCCAATCGCCTTGGACATTATTACCAGTATCAGGTGGTGATAAAGCCCTCGCCTATCGATATCCAGGATATTTATATTGACAGTCTAAAGGCTCTGAAAATTGATCCGCTTGATCATGATATCCGTTTTGTGGAGGATGACTGGGAATCCCCCACCCTTGGCGCGTCGGGTCTTGGATGGGAGGTTTGGCTGGACGGCATGGAGATCACCCAGTTCACCTATTTCCAGCAGGCCGGGAGTGTCAGACTGGACCCGATCTCAGTAGAGATTACCTACGGCCTTGAGAGAATCGCCCTGTACCTTCAGGAAAAAGAGAGCGTCTATGACCTTTTATGGAACGAAAAGGTTACCTACGGAGACGTCCACAAAAAAGGGGAATGGGAACTCTCTGTCTATAACTTTGAACTGGCTGATGTGGACATGCTGATAAAGACATTTGACATGTACGAGCAGGAATCCATAAGGATAAGTGAACAGGGGATCGTCCTGCCCGCGTATGACTATTGTCTCAAGTGCTCCCATGCCTTTAATATACTGGACGCGAGAGGCGCCATCAGTGTTAATGAAAGGACTCAATATATTGACCGTATCAGGAACCTGGCAAGGCGGGTCTCAAGGAATTATCTGGCCCAGAGGGAGGAGATGGGGTATCCGCTGTTAAATAGCAATAAATGAGTAAAGAATACATACTCCAAGGACGTGGTTGTGTTTGCGCCGTAAATCCTGGGAGGCGATGGCTGTCTCTTCAAGACGATATCTTTTTAGAATTCCACTTGACTCTGCAGTGGTCAAATATTTGGGTTTTATGCCTGTAAATCCTTTGGAGTCTGCAACTGACTTTGCAAAGCCCAAATATTTGGCCACTTCCTCAAAAGGTAGTAGATATCGTCTTGAAGAGATAGTCATTGCCGTATAGATTGCCCTTTTCAGGTAGAACGGATTTTCTCTGAGCACGTCCAAAGGACGTAGTTTTCAAGTTACAATAATTAATAGCAAGAAACCAATAACGGAAGATTGATGATAAGTGATGAATTACAAATTTCAAGAGATGATATATGCCTGCTGAACTATTAATAGAGATAGGAACAGAAGAGATCCCTTCAGACTATCTTGAGAATGGATTAAGGGAACTGAAGCGCTTGACAGAGACCTGTCTGAAGGAGAATAGAATCCATCAGTCAGGTGGGCTGAATGTATACGGGACCCCAAGGCGGCTGGTCTTGATCGGCAAGGAGATAGCCGACAGACAGGAAGATATGGTCCAGGAGGTGACAGGGCCTCCCAAAAAGGCTGCCTATGACCAGGAAGGGAACCCTACAAAGGCGGCTCTGGGATTTGCAAAGAAACATGGTGTGTCAGTCGATGACCTGCAGTCCGTGGAGACCCCAAAAGGCGAGTACCTCCATGTCAAGCTCAAGATACCTGGGAGACCAACCAGTGAGATCCTGACCGAAATATTTCCTAAACTGATAACGGATATCCCGTGGCCAAAGTCCATGAGGTGGGGAGATATAGGAGTTCCTTTTGTTCGGCCTATCCACTGGGTCCTCGCCCTTTTGGGCGGCGAGGTGATCCCCATGGATGCGGCCGGTGTCAGGAGCGGAAACAAGACCCGGGGACACAGGTTTATGGCGCCCCGGGCCATGGAGATAAAGGATCTCCAGGATTATCTCCAGAAGATGAAGGAAAGCTCCGTTATTATCGATCAGGCAGAGCGAAGAATCCTGGTGCAAAAGGAAGTTATCAAGAAGGCTAAAACGGTCTCAGGCATTCCCATGGAAGATCCGGAGCTGTTGACGAAAGTGGCCAATCTCGCAGAGTTCCCTTCTGCTGTCTGTGGTGGTTTTGATAAGGCATTCCTCGACCTGCCCGATCCTGTCTTGATAACGGCAATGAAAGAGCACCAGAAGTATTTTGCCATTAAAGACAAAGATGGCCGGTTGATGCCGAATTTTGTGGCAATCAACAACACCAAAGCAAGGGATGAATCCATCGTAAGGAAAGGCCATGAAAGGGTCCTGAGGGCCAGGCTTAATGATGCGGACTTCTTTTTTAAAGAGGATAGGAAAAGGCCCCTTGAGGATAGACTGGAAGACCTGAAAGGGGTCATCTACCAGGCCGAGCTCGGGACCTCTTTTGCCAAGGTGGAACGTTTTGTCAAACTGGCGGAATACCTTGCAGGGCAGATAGTACCGGAAAAGACTGATGATATCAGGCTTGCCGCGAGACTCTGCAAATGTGACCTTGTTACTGAAATGGTTATGGAATTCCCAACCCTCCAGGGCGTTATGGGGAGGGAATATGCCCGGCTTGACAATCATCCTGAGGAGGTCTGTCTGGCCATACATGAACACTACCTCCCCGCGCGGGCAGGTGATGAGCTGCCCACATCCCCTACCGGGACCATTGTCGGGCTGTCAGACCGGATGGATACCATCACTGGATGTTTTGCAATCCAGTTGGAACCGACCGGGGCGGCAGACCCATTCGCGCTTCGAAGACACGCCCTGGCCATCATCAGAATCCTTGAAGATATGGAATGGGAAATATCCCTGCAGGAATTTATCTCCAGATCTTTGGATATATTAGGGCAGGATGTGGAGGTTGACAGGGGCCAGGTCTTAAACAAGGTATTAGGCTTCTTTAGAGAGAGATACAAGAACATGATGTTAGGATCAGGGTATGAGTCTGACCTGATTGAGGCCGTCGTGTCTGCGGAGTTTGACCGGATAAGTCAACTTCGAATCAGGATTGATCAGCTTAGGAGATTCATGACCGAGTCTGGAGATTTCGAATCTCTCGCCCTGACTTTTAAGAGGGTCACAAACATATTAAAAAAGCAGGAAGAGGTATTGACCGTGGACCCGGGCCTGTTCAAAGACCCCTGCGAGTCCGTGTTATGGGATACATATGAAGGGATCAAGGATGACGTCTATGGGCTGATGAAAAAGAGAGAATATCTTGAGGCCCTGAATCTCTTGGCAAGGTTGAGGAAGCCTGTGGATGATTTTTTTGATGGAGTTGAGGTCCTGATAAAAGAAAGCCCTGAATTGAGAGATAACCGGGTCGGAATATTGCAGAACATTACCCGCCTTTTTCTAAGCCTCGCGGATCTTTCCAAGTTTTCTATCTGACTTTATGCCTCACCCAGTAATGTCCGGTTAGGATTTTGCAATGCCGGCATATGGAAATTAATGGCCGGTGGCGCAAACCCCAAATATTTGATCACGGTCCCGCCATATGGCGGGATGAAGTTATTTACTTAATTATGGACGTTATCTTTATTATGTCCAGTCTCATTGGAAATTATGAGTCAGTATTTATTTCTCGGTCAGGGCAGGCAAAGAACAAGGTGAAGATAGTATGTTCAAGGCTTTTTTATTAGCACATAGAGCTGTCCTTCATGCTGCATGTGTCCTGCTGCCAGTTCCGCGTATTTATCCCTCCCCCAAAAAAGATCAGCCCTTCCGGTCCCCTTTATGGCTCCTCCTGTATCCTGATTAAGAACAAAACGGGAAAATTTCGTCCAGTCTTTTATCTCTCCTTTATCATCAATAACAGGTTTTTCACTGGAGATAAAACAGAGCGCACCCTTCGGGAAAAGCCTGGAGTTCAGAGCAACTGACCGACCGGCAGTAAGGGGAACACTGATGTTGCCAAGGGGCCCGTTTTCCATGACCCGGAAAAACACATAGGAAGGATTGTGGTTCAAGACCTCATCAACTATCTCGGGATGTCCTGACAGATATTTCCGGATACCCTGCATGGACATCTCTTCCTTAATCATATACTCCTTATCAAGCAGATATCGTCCAATGCTCCTGTAGGGCCGGCCATTGGACGCCTGATAGCCCACGGAGATCATATTGCCGTCCGGCAGGCTTAATCGGCCGGAGCCCTGTATATGGAGGAAGGCCACATCAACAGGGTCCTTTAACCACGCTATCTCCAGATTCCTCCCCTCCAATCTCTTATCCACCTCTATCTGTTGCCTGGAATAGTAAGGCAAGACCTTTTTACCATCGATTCTCGCGGTTATGGTATTCCCCTTATATTTTTTATTGAACAGGGATAGATCAATCTGAATCAGGTTATCCGGCTTCCTATATAAGGGGTATTTGAATTTTCCGTTCGGTGTGAGGCTTGCTTCGAATGTCGGTTCAAAATAGCCGGTGAAGAGAACGCTCCGGTTTCCAACACGGCCGGCGGCCCTGTAGACCTGAAAATCTCTTTTGATCTTTCTGTTTAGTTCTTTTGAATCGGGGGACTTTAAGATAAGATCCAGAAAGGCTTCCTGACTATCGCGGACCTGCTGACAGGTAAATATGTGAGGCCCATAATAGAATATATGCCCCGGGTCCAGCCTGTTCAGATATCCGAGGTTTCTTCTTATGGCCTGGGCAAGGGACCCTAAATCCATATCATCACTGAATTTCGGGTAAAAGAATCTTACCTGATAAAGGGCCTTTTCCGGCCTCTCCACCTCTCTTTTCAAAGACGGATAGCAGCCAAACAAGCTGATAATATTTATAAAAAGTATAGATATTAATAGATACTCACATGCCTTTGGTATGGTAACCCCGGAATTGTTCATAATCTTCTCATTAAAGGGTGATATAGTATGGTGCCCGTCGAAAATCCCGCAATAAGGAAGTCGGTCCCGCTGTTGGCGGGATGGTCCTCCTAACAAGGAGCTGTTTTATCCGATCATGGCTTCCTTTTCTTTATCGAATAATTATAGTTTGAATTTTTTTATAATATAAGGTAATACCCCTGGAAACAAGAGAAAATCTTGATAACGAAAGCATTTGGTAATATGTAACTTTTTCCATTAAGTGTGGCATTAATACCACACTTAATGTCAGGCCGTTAAACGAAAGCTGTTATTTCCCGAAAACCCTAAATTGCAATTAACATAGTTATATCATGTGGTTAGCAAGAAGTTAAGGCTGCGCCTCGCCTTATCCTATTTCTGGCATATTTTTTGCTTATCATTTTAGCATTGGAAGTGTAATTACAAAAAGGAGTCGGGTGTGAGCTACAGACAACGGACGGTACGCGATGATGTGAGTTGTACGGGAATAGGACTTCATTCAGGAGAAAAAGTCAAAATAACAATCAAACCGGCCCCGCCTGATAGTGGTATAAATTTCATACGAAAAGGTCAGTCAGTTAATCGCGTTATCAAGGTTCATTTTGATAATGTGGTTGAGACCAATATGTCCACCACCATTGGCGATAACGGTTTCAAGGTCTCCACAATCGAGCATCTGATGGCTGCCTTCTTCGGGTTTGGTATAGACAATGCGAGGGTAGAGATTGACGGACCTGAAGTACCTATCATGGACGGAAGTTCGGCCCCTTTCATATTCCTCTTAAAAAGCGTGGGCATTAGAGAACAAAGGAAACCTAAACAGTTCATGGTCATAAAAAAGGCTCTTAAGATCCAGGACGGCAACCGTTCCATCGCCATACACCCCTCAAAGGAACTTAAGATCTCCTATACAATAGATTTCCACCATCCCATACTAAGGAACCAGAAATACGAGCTGTGCTTTTCCGGCAAGGACTTTGTTAAAGAGATAAGCAGGGCGCGCACATTCGGGTTTTTGAGCGATGTCCAGGTATTAAGGGAAGCCGGATTGGCAAAGGGGGGATCTCTGGATAACGCTATCGTAATTGATGATTTCAGAATAATTAATGAGGATGGACTTAGATACAAAGACGAATTTGTAAGGCACAAGATCCTGGATTTCCTTGGAGATCTTGCTATCCTTGGCACTCCTGTTATCGGCCGTTTTGTCATCCATAAGTCAGGTCATTCCCTCAACCTGGCCATGTTAAAAAAGCTGATTGCCAACAAAAGATGCTGGAAGAGAATATCCATGGAAAATCCGGAGGAAGGCATTCAGAACAGCGTGAAAATCCCGGTTTTCGGCTCTTTAGAGAAAGTTCCCGCCTGAACCTTCAGTAATAAATTCTTCACATTCCCAAACCGATAGGTGTTGCATTTCACCTCTCTCTTAGCTATCATGCTTTACTGAGGATATCCGATATCTTGCGGGCAAGTGGCATTGCCCCAAGATACCCTTTTATAAGAAGGGGGTTAATTATAGATTATGCAACCAATAAAGAGAAGAGTGCTGATACTTGTTCTTTTTATTCTACTCCAATCGGCAATACCGGCCCAGGCAAAGAATGCCAGCCTATCTGATATTACAGTGACCAATAACGAGGACCACCTCATTGTCAATTTTAAGGTGAATGACTGTTTTACAACAGAGATAAACAGGGCCATCGAGAGCGGTATAGACACGACTTTCACCTTCTTTTTTAAGCTTTATGAGGAACAAGGCTTCCTGTGGAACAGAAAGGTGGCTGATTTGAAAGTCAGCCACAGTATCAAGTATGACAACCTAAAGAAGCACTATGAGCTGAGATTATCGAAAGATGGAAACCAGGCTGTAATTGTCAAGGATTTTGATAAGGCAAAGAAGTTAATGGCCGATGTGGTGGCACTAAAAGTAACATCACTCAGCAATCTTGAAAAAGGCACGAGCTATCAGCTCTGGATGATGGCTGAACTCGATAAGATAAGACTGCCTTTTTATCTGCACAATGTTTTTTTCTTTCTTTCCCTCTGGGACTTTGAGACCGATTGGTATATCAACGATTTTACATACTAGTATAAGATGAAAGAGTTTTCAAACACAGAAAATCAGGATCTGAAAAGGCAACGCAAGGAAAGATATATTATCGCTGGCCTTGCTGTAGTGGTCCTTCTTCTATCCTATCTCGGATTCAAGGTCTTTGATCTGGGGCTGGACCTCCCCATCTCAAGTAGTATTCTCGTTTTTGCCCTAATAAATATCAATGTTATCCTGCTTCTGACTCTGCTTTTTCTGACCATGAGAAATCTGGTCAAGCTGCTTTTTGAGCGGAAAAAAAAGATTATGGGGGCGAGACTCAGGACTAAACTGGTCCTGGCCTTTATTACCCTCTCCCTCCTTCCGACAATCATCCTTTTCTTCGTGTCCGTGCAGTTTATATCCACCTCCATTGAATATTGGTACAGTATTCCCATAGAGAGGTCCCTCAAGAGTTCACTGGAGGTGGGACAGGATTACTATGATCAGATAACTAATGAGCTCTTCTTCGCGGGGAACAACCTCAGCCGTCTCATAACCTACCATGGATATATCCTTAAATTAAAAAAAGATGAACTTGAAGAATTTATCACTGAAAAGCGGATTGAATACAATCTGGCATCCATAAAGGTCTTTTCCCAGGAGATGAAATTAAGGGCATCCTCTCATGATGACAGCATTGACCTGAGTCCGTTCACTGATCCTGGTGAGGAAGTCCTAAAAAAGAGCTTTGAAAAGGGAACAGATATTCAAGATATCCAATCGTCCACCCATGGAGACCTTGTTAGCGGTATAGTCCCTATCTTTTCAAGGACCGAATCAAAGGCCGTTGTCGGTCTGATCGTTTTGGAGAGATTTATCCCGAGCGTTTTTGTAACCCGCTTACAGGCGATATCAAGGGGTCTGGAAGAGTATAACCAGTTTAAGATATTAAAAAAACCCATTAAAATAAGTCATATGATTACTCTCTCTATCGTGACCCTTCTTATTATCTTCGCTTCTGTCTGGTTCGGATTTTTCCTTTCCAAGGGCATTACCGTTCCCATTCAGGAGCTGGCTGAAGGAACGGACCGAATCGCCTCAGGGGATTATGACTTTTTTATCGACCTGGAAGCAAAGGATGAGATTGGAGATCTCGTAAACTCATTCAACAGGATGACCCTTGACCTTAAAAACAGCAAAAAACAGCTGGAGGAGGCCAATAAGGAGCTGATACGCAGTAATGTGGAGATAGAACAGAGACGTATTTACATGGAGACTATTCTCGCGAATGTTGCGGCTGGAGTGGTCTCAGCTGATGCCGATGGAAGGATCCTTACTATCAATCAATCAGCGGAGAAGATGTTGAGTATTAAAAGTGAAGAGATAATCGGGGAAAATTTTAAAGATGTCATGCCACAGGATCATGTCAAGGTGATAACTGCTTTCCTGACAGATAAAAGCCTCCTGCGAAAAGGCTTTTTACAAAAACAGATAAGCATTTCAGTTGATAAAAAGACCTTGCCCTTACTTGTTTCCATAAAGATGCTCCGGGATGATCAGGGAACGTATCTGGGCATGGTTGCTGTTTTCGAGGACCTGACCGAGATCGAGAAGGCCCAAAGGATGGCCGCGTGGCGTGAAGTGGCAAGACGTATAGCCCATGAGGTAAAAAATCCTCTTACCCCTATTCAGCTATCCGCCCAGAGATTGAAACGAAGATACGGGCATATAGTGGCCCAGGAGGACGGCCAGGTCTTTGAGGAATGCACGGACATGATTATCAATCAGGCTGAGGGATTAAAACGCCTTGTAGACGAATTTTCCAGTTATGCCCGCATGCCCGCCTCCAATCCCGAGCCGGGTGATATAAACCAGATTATCAAGGAGGCGGTAGGTCTGTATGTGGAGACACAGAACGATGTAAAGGTCACCTTTAATGATTCAGCCGAAGTGCCGACGTTGAATGTAGACAGAGAACAGATCAAAAGGGTGATGATCAATTTGTTAGACAACGCGATAGCTGCCATAGACGGTACCGGAGAGGTTATGATTGACCTCGAATACGATAAGGAGCTTGATACGGTGAGAATTGAGGTCACGGACAACGGAAAGGGCATTCCACCTGATCATAAGATGAGACTTTTCGAGCCCTATTTTTCCACTAAAAAACATGGTACCGGTCTGGGTCTTGCGATAGTAAACACCATTATAAATGATCATAACGGCCTGATAGACGTCCAGGATAACAATCCTCTCGGCACAAAATTTATTATTGAGCTTCCTGTAAATGTTTGGCCAGAGTAAAGAAGTCATTCACAGAGGACGAATCTTTGTTTGCACTCTAAAAGTGTGTATCGACATGTGATGGACACTAACTCTTATTGGATTGGTAATATAAGTGAAATCGGTTAATCTCTCTTTGTTCCTCTATAATCTGGCATGGAGCCTCATTATCACACTTTCCCTACCCCTGACACTGTTTCCAAAGGGTCAGCGCTTGATTGAAAGGCTTTGCTTGCGGTTACCTGATACCCCTCCCAAAAAGCAAAGCATATGGATCCATGCCTGTTCAGTAGGTGAAGTCATCTCCGCCTTGCCTGTTGTATGGTCTCTCAAACGGCAATACCCCTTAAGAGATATCATATTTACCGTTACTACTCGACAAGGGATGAAGATCGCCCGCGATGAATTGGAAGGGAAAGTCGATTTCCTGCTGCCCCTGCCCTTGGATTTCTGGTGGTCTATAAGGAGAATAACAGGTTTTATCCGCCCATCAATCCTGGTCTTAGTGGAGTCGGATATCTGGCCGGGTCTGATTTCTCACCTGAAAAGTAGAGGTGTAAAAACCCTCCTGATAAACGGCCGAGTCTCTCCCCGGACCTTCAGATCCTATAGGAGATTCCGGCCTCTATCCAATAAGGTGCTTGGTCTTGTGAATCTGTGGCTGATGCAGTCCGACCTGGACAGGGACAGGCTGCTTGAGATAGGGCTTTTGCCTGAAAAAGTGAAGACCGTTGGAAATATCAAGTTTGATCGGACCTGGCTCCCGATGGATGAAAAGGAGCGTAATCACTGGCTCCGACTCCTGAATATAAATCCTGAAGACAGGGTGTGGGTGGCGGGAAGCACCCATGAAGGAGAAGATGAGATTGTCCTAGAGACATTCGGAAGGTTAGTAGTCCATTTTCCTGAATTGCGCCTGATTATTGCGCCGAGAAGACCTGAAAGGGCGGAAGAGATTCATGGTTTATGCAGTATCAAAGGACTTAAGGATATACGCAGGACCGACCTCCCCGGGGATAGTGATCACTACAAGGTCCTGATTCTTAATACAATAGGCGAACTGGGGCGTCTCTATGGTCTGGCTGAGATAAGTTTTGTGGGGGGAAGCATGGTCCCCATAGGAGGACATAATCTACTGGAGCCTGCCAGCTTCGGTTGCCCGGTCCTCTTCGGACCGCATACTCATAATTTTGTCCTCATGTCCGAGCTCTTGATCGAGGCCGGCGGGGGCAAAAAGGTTGAGGATGCGGAAGACCTTTTTGAGACAATGAAAGGGCTTCTGTCTGAGACTGACAGATCCGGCATGATGGGCAAACAGGCCAAAGAATTCGTGGAGATGAACCGGGGTGCCCTGGAACGCGTTATGGAGCATATTGGAGGTTTCCTTGAAGCTGACTGATTGGCCGGATATCCATGAAAGAAGAGGATATAGTGCGAGTACTCCTCCCCTGGCACTCCTCTCATCTATATACGGACTGGGCGTAAGGCTCAGAATCATAGCCCGCAAGGGAATGGCCAAGAGATCACTCCCCGGGTTTGTCGTAAGTATAGGGAACCTGACCGTGGGAGGGACAGGAAAAACTCCGGCGGCCCGCATGATGGCGGAGTGGGCCTTGGATCAAGGTTATCGTGTCGCTATCCTCTCAAGGGGCTATGGCGGTCGTTATAACACGAAAATCCTTGTGGTCTCTGATGGAGATGATATAAACGCCGGACCGGTCGAGGCGGGTGATGAGCCTTACCTCTTGGCAAAGAGACTTCAGGGAGTGCCTGTCATTATATCTAAAAATCGCTATACGGCCGGGTTATTGGCCCATAAGAGGTTTGGGACCAATTTTTATATACTCGATGACGGTTTTCAGCATCTGGCCCTCAAAAGGGACCTTGATCTGGTCTTGATCGACGCCTCGAGTCCCTTTGGTAACGGGCATCTTTTACCCTGGGGGCCCCTCAGGGAGCCCATTGGTCAATTAGAGAGAGCCGATGCCGTTATCATTACGCGATCCGGCCAGAGTCCTCCGGGAGATAATTTGGAGGGGATCTTAGAGAAAAGATTGCAGGGCAGGCCCCTGTTCAGAGGCGATCATATTCCGGAGAATATCGTTTTCCCCGGAGATAACAGGGTCCATGATCCGGAGTTCTTAAGGGGAAAACGCATCATAGCCTTTGCAGGCATTGCCAGACCTGAAGTATTCAAGGAGACCTTGATTGATTTAGGGGCCGATCTGGTCTCTTTTAAGGATTTTGGAGACCACCACTCATTCAGCCCTAAAGAACTGCGGGAATTGAATGTAAAAAAGAGAAAGATAAAGGCCGATCTTATGGTAACGACCGAAAAGGACTGGGTGAGACTGGAAAACATCGCATCCGGGTACCCCGACCTGACATATCTGACAATCAGATTTACCCTTTTATCCGGGCAGGACCGGTTTTTCAGGATGATCAAAGATAGGGCGGAAAGATCGGCGGTTTTTAAGTGATGACCAAAAGACTGATCTATATTATCGGCAAATTGGTTTCACGCATACCTCTCTCTGTTGGACGATTTTCAGGAAAGCTGCTGGGGATAGCATTATCCATGATCCCCATGAAAAGAACGCGCGTGGCCAGAGAAAATATTCAAAAGGCCTTTGACGGCTCCATGGAAAAGGCCGAGATGAATAAAATTTATAGGAAGGTCATTCTCCATTTCGGGCAGTTGCTGTTTGAGATTCCACACATCATTGAGTTAAATCAAGGCAATCTGGATAAATACGTATACTTTAAAAACGAAGAGAATCTCATCAAGGCTATTGAAAAAGGCAGGGGCGTGTTTCTCCTTACAGGTCACTTTGGAAATTGGGAACTCATGTCCGCTGCGATATCCCTTCGTTTTGGAAGCCTTTCCATCGTCGCGAGACCGTTCGATTTTCAACCCCTGGACAGGCTTATGAATAGCCTGCGAACAAGTTTCGGCACGGAGTTGATACCAAAGCAGAGGGCCATGAGAAAGCTGATGAGGGCGATCAGACAGAACAGGATGGTAGGGATCCTGCTGGACCAGAATGTGGACTGGTATGATGGCGTCTTTATCAATTTTTTGGGCAGATCGGCCTGCACAAACAAGGGATTGGCGCTTATGGCCTTAAAGACAGGGGCGCCGGTAATACCGGTCTTTTCAGTGAGACAAAAGGACGGGCGATACCGCATTGTCTTCGAGAATGAGGTCCGGTTGAAAAGGTCTGGAGACAAGACCAAGGATGTGGAGGAGAATACAGCCCTTTTTACAGGTGTTATTGAGGATTACATCAGGCAGTATCCTGACCACTGGTTCTGGTTCCATATGCGCTGGAAGACAAGACCGTACTGGCGGCTCCCTGATGATTTTTATCAGTCAAAAGACGCGGCATTGCCCTCACCCCATCGGGGTGTGAAAAGGACGTAATGGCTGTCTCTTCAAGGCGATATCTAAATAGAAAGGGCGCCCCGATAAACCGGGATCTTCGACAGGCGTAAGGCATAAGGTATACGGCAAAAAACAGAAACAGCTCCTTCCTTCAGCCTTCGGCCTTAAGCCTTATTAATCGCCATTACTGGATAGTCTTTTAATTTTTCATAGCTCACTGGCTATAACCCCTGCAATACGGGGAAGGACCGGACTTCATAAGGAGCAGGTTCGCAAACAATATCTTTCTGTCCGGTAACTGAAGGCCGCTGATAAAGGTAGACAAGGACTTTATAAGATGAGAGTTGACGGTCAAGAGACCATTGACAGAACCAGGATCAGGCGGATACTGGTGAGGGCCACCAACTGGGTGGGCGATATGGTTATAAGCCTCCCCGCCCTTGAAGCTGTCAGGAAAAATTTCCCGGAAAGCACTATCGTTGTCATGGCAAGACCCTGGGTAATCCCAATGCTTGAGAGTCATCCTGCCGTGGACCAGGTCCTGCCGCTCAGGAAAGGCAGGGGTTATTTCGCTGATCTGATAGAGGTCATCAGGGCGGCAGGGGTGATTCGCAGGATGAAATTTGATCTCACCATCCTGTTTCAGAATGCCTTTGAAGCTGCGCTGCTTGTCTATCTTGGCGGTGTCAGGTTCAGGGTCGGCTACAACACGGATGGAAGAGGGTTTTTGTTGACCCACACCGTTATAAGGAACGACAAAGTTTTGAAACTTCATCAGGTGGAATATTACCTTTCCATCCTGAGGGCCATGGGCTGGGAAGCAAAGACCGAGGATCCTGTCCTGTCGGTCAGTAAGGAGGCTATGGAGTCCGTTCAAGCACTGCTTCTTCCGGAAGGTATAGGCAGGGGCGATCTCCTGCTCGGCCTGAGCCCCGGCGCGATATTCGGCCCTGCCAAGAGATGGCCCCCGGAAAGATTCGCGGCTATTGGAGACCGGGCTGCTGAAAAGTGGCGCGCAAAGGTGGTTGTCATGGGCAGCCCGGGGGAAAAGGAGATATGCAGATCAGTGACCGGGTCTATGAAACACACACCATTGGATCTTTGCGGCAGAACAACACTTGAGCAGGCAATGGCCCTTATCAAGAGATGTCAATTTTTTGTGACCAATGATTCGGGCCTTATGCATGTGGCTGCGGCGCTGGATGTTCCGATGGTAGCTATTTTCGGATCTACCGATCATGTGGCAACAGGGCCCCGAAGCCCAAAGGCGAGGGTCGTCCGTCACCAGGTAGACTGCGCGCCATGCCTGAAACCCGAGTGTCCTGAGGACTATCAATGCATGTTGGGAATTGAACCGGACCATGTATGGAATGAGATGGAGAGTTTAAGAGAGGAGTTAAAGTGAAAAGACCCGCGGTTTTCATGGATCGAGACGGGACCATTAATGAGCAGATGGGATACATCAACCATCTGAGCAGATTTGTCATCCTTCCCGGTGTGCCTGAAGCGATAAGGTTATTGAATGAAAATAACTTCCTTGCTATCATCGTATCAAATCAATCTGGTGTGGCACGAGACTATTTCCCCATAGAACTGGTTGATGATGTGCATGCCTCCTTGAAGGCCTCCCTGAAGGAGAAAAGGGCGATGATAGATGGAATTTTTTTCTGTCCTCATTACCCCAGGGGAGTCTTGCCCGAATACTGTTATGAGTGTGACTGCAGGAAACCCAAGACAGGCCTTATTTTACAGGCATGTGAGGCCTTTGATATTGATATGTCAAACTCCTACATGGTCGGGGACCGGTATACGGACATGGAACTTGCTCATCGTTCCAACCTGAAAGGCATCATGGTTAAGACCGGCTATGGACAAGGAGACATTAAATATATACTTCCCAATAAATCCCTAAAGCCTGTCAATATAGCAAAGGACCTCCTTGACGCGGTCCGCTGGATCCTGGGCAGGGAAAATTAAGTATAGATCTCACAAGGAGCCACATTGTTACGCGTTCTCATCATCAAGCTAAGCGCATTCGGAGATATTATCCATTCACTCCCGATCATCGAGTGCTTCGAGGAATATTTCCTAAAAAATAATATAAGAGTTGAATTAGACTGGTTGATCGAAAAGAGGTGGAGCCCCATAATAGAGGATCTCCCGGGCGTAGATAACGTAATTCCCATAAACACGAAAGCCTGGAGAAGGTCCCTATTCAGCAGGTCGACATGGCAGGAGATAGGTGAATGCTGGTCAACGCTCAGGAAGAAGAGATATGACCTTGTCCTTGAGATCAATACCCTGTTTAAAAGCGCCATACTTGCCCGTATCGCACGTGCGGATATGAGGGTGGGTTTCGCAAAGGATTCTCAGGTCTGCAGGGAGAAACATAGCATATACCTGCTGGATAAGACCTTTTCGGTGCCGCATGGCAATGTTGTTGATCAGACTGTCCGGCTTGTGGAAAAGGCCCTTTATATGGATATGGCAAGGACTGTTCATCCATCCCTCCCCCCGAAAGAGACTGCGGTGAGGATGGCTGAAGACGCTCTTTCCCGGGACAGGTTATTGCCGGGTCATTTTGTCCTGGTTACGGCAGGCGGAGGCTGGCAGACAAAACTGCTGGATGAAAAATTGGTAGCCGATTTTTGTGATTGTGTATCTCAACATGGATTGGAGCCCGTACTAACATGGTCAGGCGACACTGAAAAAAAGAGGTCCGAAAAAATCGCGGCGTTGTCTAAAAGAAATAGTGTTAAGCAGTTAGGGGATCTTACTCTTGAGTGCTTTATTGAAGTCCTGAGAATGTCATGCCTGGTAATAGGGCCTGATACAGGCACAGTACACGCCGCCAGCGCCGTTGAAACACCAACGGTCTCCTATTACGGGCCTTCATCGTCAGAGTATTCCGGCCCCAGACGTTCAACGGACAGGGTCGTTCAACTCTCTCCCTCCTGCGGACCATGCTTTAAGAGGAAGTGTGACAAGGACCTGTGCAATAATCTGAATATTCAGAGGGTCCTGGAAGAGATCAACAATCAGCTCGACGGACAGAACACCGGATAAGATTAGCTTTTTCACACAAAGCCAATTACAATAACGGTCATAAATAAAAAGTAGTTTCAACCTTAGGAGGTGATGCCCATCTCTTCAAGGCGGTATCTTTTTTGAAATTCCACTGGCCTTTGCTGTGGTCATATATTTGGGTTTTATACCTCTGCACCCCTTGTAATCTGCAACTGATTTGGTAAAACCCATAAAGATAATGATCAAGATTATAAAGGAGTAGTGTCATGGCACTGAGTAAAGAGTTGTTGGATATCCTGGCATGCCCCAAATGCAAAGGGGATATATATCTGAACGATACTAAGGATGGACTGATCTGTGAAGAATGCAGGCTTCTGTATGAGATAAAGGACGATATCCCCATCATGCTTATCGACGAGGCCAAACCCATCAAAGATTAGGCGCTTTGCTCAACCCTATAGTTGGCGCCTTGTTGAGTTAAACGAAATCCCGTTCCGGGGGATCTCCCCGATGATGCGGGATCTTTCAAGCAGCATCTTCGACTTTTACAACGTTAGTGATTTAATGAATAGATAGCCTCTTTTCTGTGCCCACATCGAAAAAATGCGCCCTTTCCATATCGAAACATAAGTTAATCGTCTCTCCCTCTTTTGCCATAGTCCTGAGATCCAATCTAGCTTTTAAGGCCTGATTTCCAACCTGGACATCGAGTTCCCTATCAAATCCCAGGGGTTCAATGATATCGATATGGGCGTTTCTGATTATGGCCAAATGTGTTTCTTTACCGACAATGTCTTCATCAAGAAAGAAATCAGGCCTGATGCCCAGTTTGAGCTTTTTCCCTTCCTTTGGCAACGGTATATCATTTTCATTAATCCGTTTTGTTAACATAAGTTTTTGTCCTTCCAACTCTACAAATCCAGGAAAGAGCGTTGCATCCAGCATATTCATTGAAGGCGCACCAATAAAAGTAGCCACAAAAATATTGTTTGGCTTTAGATAAATTTCCATCGGGCTACCATGCTGTTCAATAAAGCCATCCCTCATAACCACAACCTTATCTCCTAATGTCATGGCTTCAACCTGGTCATGCGTGACATAAATACTGGTGGTTTTATATTCTCTATGAATTCGTCTGATCTCTGAACGCATTTGATGTCTGAGTTTTGCATCAAGGTTGCTTAGAGGCTCATCAAATAAGAATACGTCGGCGTCCCTTACAATGGCCCTACCCATAGCGACACGTTGTCTTTGCCCCCCGGATAACTGGGCGGGTTTCCTATCAAGAAGGTCCTCCAATTCCAATATTCTTGAAACCCTTTCCAACCGTCTATTGATCAGATCTTTCGGGGCCTTTGCCCGTTTCAATCCAAAAATGATGTTTTCTCGAACATTCTTGTGGGGATAAAGGGCGTAGTTTTGGAAAACCATAGCGATATTTCTATGTTGGGGTTCTATTAAATTGACCACCCTTTTATTTATTAATACTTCTCCTTCTGTGGCATCTTCAAGTCCGGCGATGAGTCTTAGGGTCGTGCTCTTGCCGCAACCGGAAGGACCAACCAAAACCACAAACGCTCCTTCGTCCACCTCCAGGTTAATATTATGAAGCACCTCCACATAGCCAAAACTTTTATAGATGTTTTTAAGTGTTACGCTTGCCATAATTATTCTTTAACACCTCCCGCTGTCAGACCTCCGGTTAAATTGCGCATGACGAACATGAAGCAGAAGATAACAGGAAGGAGCGTTAACATGGAGGCGGACATGATTCTGTCCCAAATGGCATTCTTGGAAACAAATAAAGACTGAAGAGCTAAAGGTAGCGTATGAAAATCATGGAATTGTTTTATAAAAACAGAGGCGAATAGAAATTCGTTCCAGGCAATAATAAAACAATATACGAACACCGTTACCAACATGGGCGCGGAAAGTGGCAAAATGATAAAAAAAATTGCTTCGATCCTAGAACAGCCATCCGTGGCTGCTGCCTCTTCAAGTGAATATGGAATTGTACGAAAATAGTTTCCCAACATATATAGAGAGACAGGTAATGTCTGAATGATATATATCAAAAGCAGACTCAATAATGATCCCCAAACCGTCTTAGTCAATCCTGCTTTTACACTCATCTGATAGAGAGGTACCATTAACATGACGCCACCCACCATATAGACAAACAGGATACTCCTCTGAATTGTGCTGCGTCCCTTAAACCGTAATCGACTAAAAGAATATGCGCCGAAAACGGCCAATATCAATGATATACTCGCTGCTGAAGCGGAAAGTATAAAGGTGTTTAAAAAATATCTTGGAAAGGGGAATACATCGCCTGTAGATCGATATTTAGAGATTATCTCATCCTTCTTTTTTTCTGTGATCAATGGATTGTCTAAAAGTCGTTTTATCGTATCAGGAATGGGCGCATCTTTCATTTTCCCGAATCCTAACAGTTCTCTGTAGGCCTCCAGATTGATTTTCATGGGAATTAAAGACGGATTCCCCCAGTCAAATTGATGTTTGAGGGAAGTGGATAGGATCTGGATAAAAGGAAACAGGCAAATAAAGAGAACAGATCCAACAGCCAGTGCCAGAAATATGTTTTGCAAAAAAGATCTTTTACCTATCATTGTACATCACCATTTCAGGACTTTTTTTACATAAAAATATATCAAGAAAGAAAGGAATAAAAACTGGACGACCGATATGGTCGCAGCAAATCCTTGGTCTATAATACCGGTAAAAGCGGCGTAATAAGTAAAAATAGGCAATGTTTGAACATTTGGTGCCAGTAAAAAAACATCTTCAAATTTGTTTATATTCCAAATTAACCGGAGAATCACCAACGTGCCCAAGACGAAATAGATCTCCGGGAGGGTGACATGGAAGAAGCGCCCCAGAGGGCCACATCCGTCAATAGCCGCTGCTTCATATTGGTCCCTGTTTATGGATTGCAATTTGGAAATAATTAAGAGACATGAAATAGGGAAGTGCCTCCAAATATCAAAGATTATTACAACAAGTAAGGCCGTATGGGGGTCCCCTATGAGATTATGTCTCTGATCGGTTACATGGAGAACCTCAACCATAACATGATTGTATATGCCGTTTACGGGGTCAAAAATAAATTGCCAGCCGAATACAACGGATATGATCGGTGCAAAATAGGGGAGAAGGATAATGGCCCTGGCAACATTTCTGAATGGGAATTGCAAGTTCATCAAAAGGGCGACCAATAGGCCGATCAAAGTCGAGCCAACGACCGTCCCAATGAGGAAAATGATAGTTGTTAATACTGAGCCGTAAAATGCAGTGTCTTGAAGCAGTTTTTCGTAATTGGCAAGGCCAATAAAAAACTTTTCTCCCGTGAGTTTAACATCAAAGAAACTCAGATAGATATTATAAAGAATGGGATAGATTATCAGCAAACCGATTACACCTAAACTGGGTGCAATCAGCTTCCATCCTAATCTCGACTCTCTCTGTTCGATTGAAATGGGCATTTTATTAAAAAGCCCCGCATGCTTATTCATGGCATTCCGGGGCTTTTGCAGAGTATTATGATATCATGAACCAATTACTTCTTTCATCTGTTTTTCAGCCCAGACAATGGCGTCTTTCGGGTCCATACCGTCGATCGTGACTTTATAGATCATTCTCGGAATGATCTGTTTTGCAAAGATCCTACCCGAGGCCGGGAATGTCTTGCCGTTGACTACGGTAAATGATCCCATACTGTCTAGACCTGCGGTTATCTCTTCAATTTTCTCACGGCCATACCGTTTAAAAATGCCATTTGGATCATTCAGGTATTCCGGCTTGCCGGCAATATCCCTAAGCATTGGATTCATTCCACCCGGAGACATATGGAGGAAGATTATATAGCTTGATGGTTCATACAGGAAGGACAGCAACTTTTGAGCTGCTTCATTCTTTGCACTATTGTCCTGATCCACCAGGCCAAGGGCAACCATGGAACCATACCCCCCGGGGCGGGTTTTGGTTATAGTCGTTGCTATTCTTGTATTATCAACAAGCTTGGGATCAAAAGTGCTCCCTTTTAATTCAGAATAGTTTTCATTTGTGAGTGACCCCGCAGCAACTTCCGCCAACGCAAGGTCATCCATGATATATGTGGAATAGAAGAACATGGCCATCTTGCCTTGCAGATAATAATCACGGGCACGCCATGTATGTGGTCCGGGAGGATTATATTTTGCCAACTCAGCATAATATTCAAGGGTCTCAAGTATCTCTTTGGAGTTAAAGATGAGATCACCCTTTGAATTAAATTCTGCACCACCATTTGATAAGGCAAAATGGGTAAAGCATTGTTCTGCATAATTTTCTGCCTTTGTGCCGATAAGGATACCATACTGGTTTTCTTCGGGCTTATAGAATGTTTTAGCGGCCTTTAAAATATTTTCCCAGGTATTGGGAGGAGCCAAACCCGCCTCATCAAACCAGTCAGCCCGATACCATATACCCTGAACCCAGCCGTGATAGGGGAGGCCATAGAAATTACCGGGGTCAGGGCTTTCAACCATCTTTAAGGCGCCTTGATAAAATCGATCCTTGCCGATCTCTTTTACCATTTTTGTAGCCCCTTTAATGTCAAAAATCCCTTCCTCACCAAAGGCGAGTATTAATTCAGAACTCCCTTCTATAAGGCCCGGCAAATTTTTCGCAGCAGATGCGGCAGCCATTTGAGATGGCATATCATTTTCATCAACAGGAACCAGTTTAACAGTAATATCAGAATTCAGAGCCTGAAACGTATCCATAAGGAGTTGAATGGTTTTCATACGATCAGATTGTGTTTCAGTTGTCCAGAATGCAATTTCTACCACTTCCGGAGGGCGTTTAGATATGTAAATCAAAATAGCGGCTATTACTATTATAACAATACCTGCGATAATGAATATTTTTTTCATAATTCCCTTCTATTGTTATAGTTTAATAAACCGACCCCTTTCTTCTCGTTTTTATATCACCCCCTTACAGTAGTAATATTCATTAAATAACTAGCAATAAAATCCTCTTCATTTTCATCATAACAAAGTAAGTTTGTATGTCAAGGATGGATGAGGTTGAGTAAAGAATCCACGCCCCTCGAAGATTTTCCCGCCCTTTGGCGGGAAAGAAGGACGTGGCTCTGTTTGCACCAAAAAAGGGTGTATCGACATAGGAGGTGACGGCTGTCTCTTCATGACTATATCAAAATAGAAAAAGGTGTATGGTATAAGGTGCACGGTATATGGCAAAACAAATTTACCTCCTGAATTATTTTAGTCCCTGTCGAAGATCCCGATTTATCGGGGAACCTTTGAACTTTTGAACCTTGAACCCTGAACCTTATTAATGGGTATTACCGGATAGATTGCCCTTTTCAGGCAGAGCCAATTTTTTATGACCTCCCACTCATCATCTACCCTGACCGGTTACCTGTCTTCCGGAATGGCCGCCGAATATAATATATAGAGATAATAACATCTCATAGACATCTTTTTGAGAAATATTGAGAGATACTTGATATCTACCGGTTAACAATCTGTCTTTTTGGGTTGACACTGTACAGGATCATGGTATTTTATCCATATGGCGTCTAAAAAACGCCCTGCGAATAAATTGACATATTAACCCTATAATCCGGTAAAAATATTTTTCATGAATGCGATGCAAAAAATCGGTGAACATGTAAGGCATGTCCACCGATTTTGATCATTTGGTTTGGACAATATTGGTATAGTTATATTATATAATAATTAGTGTCCATCCAGAAACAATGAATTCTGGATGGAGCGGCCAGCACTCAGCAATCAGCGATCAGCCAAATCCTTTTGTTTGAGGGTCTTTTGCTTACGGCTGAAAGCTGATTGCTGAGGGCTGAAGTGTTGCAAAACTGAAGGCATAACCAATTTTCTCTGACTATGCCAAAGGAAGTGGTTTTTAAAGATAAAATAAGCAGTTGAAGGAGGAAGAGTAATGCCGCCTGTAATCAGCAAGGAGCATAAAGAGGCGATAATATTCAAAGATGATTTTCCCTATTACCAGACAAGGACATCCCCTTGCGAGGCGAA
>JAFDAM010000058.1 GCA_019313825.1 Deltaproteobacteria bacterium | reverse complement strand
CTGAACGAGGCTGAATAACGGAGAAGCATTCCGTCCGCCTGTCGAAGATCCCGGTTTATCGGGGGCAGGCGCCTTTTATAAAAGTTTTGCTTCTAACCCGTTCGCCATTGAAAAAAGACCCCTACGGGCAATCTTTAGAATACAGATGTCATTAATGCAAAATCCTAACCGAAAATTACCGAATAAATGACCTATGACTAATACTATATTCCTTTAAGCTTAGCCAGAATAAATTGTTTAAATCCCGATATTCCATTCATCTCATTTTCTATATCATCAAGCTGAAGTTCAGCTCTGGCAGCGCTTTTATGTCCTCCTGCAGATCCCAACTGGCCAAACAGTTTTTGTGCCATCTTGCCTGCATTAAGGCGAAATCCGGCATTTCTGAATATTATGATGAGCTTCTGACCGCATATACCTGACACAATTGACCATGTAGCCTCTGACATTTTAAGGAAAAAATCAGCCATGATAACCAGGATATCCGGATCATTCACCTTTCCCATATGGATGAAGGCTATATCTTTGATAAATGTCAGGTGCTCCATTGCTGTCTGGAAACTGCCCAATGTCTTCCTTGTCATCTCAGAAGATTCAATTTTCTTTATTATATTCATGTTTACAAACTGAAATAGATACCTTAAGGCGTTGATATCATTTGGAGTTGAAGGTCTCACAAAGTTGTCCGTATCCGTCTTAATCCCATAAAACAGGGCTGTTGCCAGCCTGGGAGACGGTTTGATCCCGGCGGCCCTGAGATATTCGGCCATGATGGTTGAATTTGCGCCGTAATCCTCTTTGATATCCACGAATTGACCAGTAGATCCGGGATCAACAGGGTGATGATCTATGATGATGTCAAAACTGTATCTGTTGAACTCTTCATTATGATTGGGCTGGGAATCTACTATTGCCCATTTTGTTATCTCAGAGCTGTTGAGTTTTCGGATATGCTTTTGTTCTATTTTTAGTAATTTAACTAATGC
Organism: Deltaproteobacteria bacterium; assembly: GCA_019313825.1. GTDB lineage: Bacteria > Desulfobacterota > DSM-4660 > Desulfatiglandales > HGW-15 > JAFDAM01. The sequence goes on along the minus strand of JAFDAM010000058.1, from coordinate 12,366 downwards.
CAGGTTATCCGCCCTTTTTATAACGTTGATACGGAAAATTAAAGTCCTTTTGACTTTCCGCCAAAAGAACCTCTTTAAGGCCATGGCGCTTGCCAGAGAATCAGGATCAGCATTTATCAGAACCGCAAGGGTATCCTCATGGGTGACCACATCCTGAAGTTTCTTGCATTTCTCAGTCAAAGAAATGGATTTGGGAAATGGGTGATCCATAATTATTGATTGATTGTTATTAGCCTTTTCTCGGAACACATTAGATCATGATATCTAAAAATTCAATGATAAAAAAAGTTCATGCCAAATCACCAGGGCCAGATTTCTATCCTGAATACCGTGCATTTTCTCACTATTAGTATAAAAAATCCACCGTCTCATTTAGGATATAATTCATGAATTGACAGCCTGATTATTACCATATAAAATCTATCACTCAATAGTTTAGTATGACATAAAACATCTGAGGAGATGGTTATGAAAAAACAGATCCTCTCACCTCTATGTTCCGCCGTTATTATCCCGGGGCTCGGGCAGGTCCTGAATCACCATTTAAAAAAGGGGCTGATTATCCTTGGCATTGTCTTTATTCTATTCATTGCCGGTACAGTTAAATTAGCTCTTATAATCAATTCTCTCCTGAAAGGGCAGGTGATAGACAGACTGGACTCTAGTTTGATTATGGAAAAGATCCAGGCAGAGGATATTTTCGTTTTAAGGGTTATAATAATAGCATTTGCGATTGTCTGGTTTTATTCGGTTATTGACGCCTTTCGTGAAGGGAAAAAAATGGACAAAGAGGCAGCAGGTGATAGCCAATGAGGTACTATCTTATTGATGAAGTATCTCTTTCGGATATGAAAAAAACAGATGGATTCCTGGAACAGAATGCCATAAGATCTGAACTGGAAAAGATCTTCTGGGTTGCGATACCGGAAGGGATTCTCAATGAGGTCCAATCTCGTCATAAAGGGTGTCAGCCATATCTCTTTTCTATTGAGATGGGTGCTGACTGGATTCAAGTTGAACTCTTTATTCGCAGCCAACAGGGCCTGCGATGTACCTGTCAGAGCTACTGTACTCCATTGCAGAGAGATTTTATTTTCGACTTTACGGAAAAGATGATTAAAGAGTTGGGTGTCAGGACCTGAGACGGGCTATTATTTGAACAATTCCTTTCCTATCTGATCTTTAATGACATTGGAAGCGTTCTCATCTCCGAATAATCCTACCCGAATCACTGCCTTCGTCTCCCGAGTGGATCTATACTTGAGTGAGACAGTCACATTTTTATCATCAGCGCGCTTGGTCACTATCTTACCAGAGGTGAGATCATGTTTTTTAGTCTTGATAGTGAATTCCATATCTTCCAATGCCTTCAGGGCTGCATCCCATGTCTCCATGTATGGAGCCTGATATATTACCGTCAGCGATCCTTCATAATACTTGTAGCCGCCGATACCAGCAGCAGTACCCGCACAGAAAATTAAAAGAGGGGCGCAGCTTGTAAGGCATAGGCATAACAATAATGGCAACAAGCATCTCCCTTTAGTCATATCCGGATCTCCTTTGATTGATTGCCGATAGTAATGAGATATTCTATTACTGCTTATTGAAGATCATGTCAATAGAATATAATAATCAAATTGACTTGATAGTGCTTATCTGGTAATCAAAGTCGAACATAATATTCGGAGACATATCTTAATAATGAATTATAAATCTACATTAAATCTTCCAAAAACCAAGTTTCCCATGAAGGCCAATCTGGTTAAAAATGAACCGGAGATAATAGAGAGGTGGGATAAGGAGAATCTTTACCATATCATCCGGCAGTCTTCCAAAGGCCGAAAGCGATATATGCTACATGACGGCCCCCCTTACGCCAACGGTAATATCCATATGGGTCATGCATTAAATAAGATCTTGAAGGATATCATTATTAAATCCAAGCAGATGGCCGGATTTGATGCTCCTTACGTGCCCGGTTGGGATTGCCACGGACTCCCCATTGAACACAAAGTTGATATGGAGCTGAGGCAAAAGAAAAAGGAGATGTCCCAGGTAGGGATAAGGCAATACTGTCGTAAATACGCGGAAAAATATGTCCACATCCAGCGTGATGAATTCAAACGCCTCGGGGTACTGGGTGAGTGGGAAAACCCCTATCTCACGATGGATTTCCTCTATGAAGCAACAATCGTAAGGGAATTCGGGAAATTTGCTCTAAACGGAAGCCTCTATAAAAGTAAGAAACCGGTTTATTGGTGCACATCATGCCAGACTGCCCTTGCAGAGGCAGAGGTTGAGTACGAGAATCATGCCTCTCCGTCCATCTTTGTCAAATTCCCCATGATCTCTGATCTTTCCGAAAATTTTCCCTCCCTGAAAGGCAAAGAGGTATCTATTGTGATCTGGACCACAACACCATGGACCATACCCGCAAACCTTGCCATAGCGTTACATCCTGATCTCGATTATGTCGCAGTGGATGTAGGTAATAATGAAGTGATGATCCTGGCAGAAGGTCTTATGGACATCTGCATGGATACATTCGGTATCAAATCCTATCAGGTTATTGAGGAGTTCAAGGCCGCCGGCATAGAGGGACTCAAGGCAAAGCATCCTCTATATGACAGGGAGTCTGTTATAGTGCAGGCGTCTTATGTAACCTTGGATGCCGGCACCGGCTGTGTTCACACGGCTCCCGGCCATGGTCGTGAAGATTATGAGACAGGATTGGCGTATAAACTTGATGTATACTCGCCTGTGAACGATGCGGGTTGTTTTACGGAAGAGGTGGAATATTTTGCAGGGCTCAATGTGTTTGAAGCTAATCAGGCAGTTAACAAAAAGCTTGAAGAAGTTGGTGCCCTTATAAAGGAAGAAGAGATCTCTCACGAATACCCTCACTGTTGGCGCTGCAAGAAGCCCATTATCTTTCGCGCTACAGAACAGTGGTTCATCTCCATGGAAGAAAACGATCTCCGGCAGAAGGCGCTCGATGCCATCAAAGATGTCGCGTGGATACCCTCATGGGGCCAGGAGCGAATTTCTCAGATGATAGCCAACCGTCCTGACTGGTGCATCTCTCGCCAGCGGTTATGGGGTGTGCCTATCACAGTGTTCTTTTGCAAGGATTGTGACCACCAGATCATATCACAAGAGATAATTGATCATGTATGCGGCCTGGTTGAAGAGTCAGGTACGGATATATGGTTTGCCGAACCGGAAGAGAGACTGTTGCCCCCCGGAACTCGCTGTCCCGAATGCGGAGGAGAAAAGTTCAGAAAAGAGACAGACATCCTTGATGTCTGGTTTGATTCAGGAGTCAGCTATGCCGCTGTTATGGAAATGCGCGATAACCTGGATAGCCCAACAGACCTTTACCTTGAGGGAAGCGACCAGCACCGCGGTTGGTTCCATAGCTCCCTTTTATGCTCCATAGGCACGAGAGGAAACGCGCCATACAGAAATGTCTTGACCCATGGCTTTGTTGTTGACGGTTCAGGCAAGGCCATGCACAAGTCTGCAGGTAACGTCATAGCTCCGAACGAACTCATCAAGGACTACGGCACAGAGATCCTTAGGCTCTGGGTAGCAGGAGAAGACTACAGAGACAACATCAGGCTCTCAAAAGAGATCTTGCAACGTTTGACCGAAGCCTATCGTCGTATCCGAAACACATGCCGGTATCTCCTTGGCAATCTGACCGACTTTGACCCAACAAAAGATCAGGTCGCCCCTGAACAGATGGAGGAACTGGACAGATGGGCCCTCAATCGTCTTCAGGAGATAAATGACAGGGTTCTCAAGGCCTATGAAGATTTTGAGTTTCATGTTGTCTACCATACCCTCCATAACTTCTGCGTTGTTGATCTCTCCTCATTTTACCTGGACATTATCAAAGATCGACTCTATGTCTCTTCACAAAATTCATCAGCCAGAAGATCCGCGCAGACAGCCATGAATGAGATACTGCAGGTCCTTGTCCGGCTGATGGCGCCTATTCTCTCTTTTACGGCTGATGAGATCTGGCAATATATGAATGGTACAAATGGAACCCCCAGTATACATGTTGCTCTTTTCATACCCGTAAAAGAGGAATACAAAAACCCTGAACTGGCAGAACGCTGGGAAGAGATTATCAAGGTAAGACGGGAAGTAACCAGGGCGCTCGAGATCGAACGAAAGGACAAGATGATCGGGCATTCATTGGATGCAGCCGTTACCCTCGGTCTATCAACTGAACTGGAAGACATCTTATATCCATACAGGGAGCAGCTAAGATCAATATTTATTGTCTCATCTGTTCTCATGGTCCCTGCCGGAGAGATGGAAGGTGGTCTTGAAAGCAAGGAGGTAAAAGGCCTGTCAGTTAAGGTAGCCCCTTCCGATGATCCGAAATGCGAACGCTGCTGGGTGCACGACCCAACTGTAGGAGATGATAGCCAGCGCCCTACAATCTGTCAAAGGTGCCATCAGGCATTGACCGAAATGGGGCATGGTTCGGCGTGAAAAAAGACTACCATCTGCTTGCCCTGCCCGCTCTGGCCGTTATCCTTCTGGATCAGATATCCAAACTCATAGTCATCCGTACTATTCATATTTATGATTCAATCTCTGTAATAAAAGGTTTTTTTAATCTGGTTCACGTACGAAATCGAGGAATGGCCTTCGGATTGATGAACCGGCCGGATGTTGGGTTCAGCTTCTACTTCCTTGTTGCCGCCACCTTTACAGCAATCATATTATTGGTGTATTGGTTCAGCAGATTTAAGCATGAGGATAGGAGGTTAGTATTAGGTCTCTCGCTGATTCTTGGCGGAGCAATTGGAAACCTGATTGACCGGTTAAGATTTAAAGAGGTGATAGATTTTCTCGATTTCTTTATCGGTTCGTACCATTGGCCCGCCTTTAATCTGGCTGACTCTGCCATCACAATTGGGACTTTATGGTTGGCTGTAAATCTGTTAACGACGCATGGCGTAAGACATAAGTTATAAGGTGTGGAACTTAGGCCTTAAGTCCTGCGCTTTGCGTCCTGAACCTTTACACTGAAAAGACATTAGCTTATCTGTTTAATGATTTTTTAAGGGTCTAATACTAGGTATAATATTCATGTATCCAGATCTCTTTTCCATAGGTCCTCTGACCATCCACACATACGGCCTTTTTGTTGTTATTGGTTTCGTTGTCGGCATCCTGGTCACTGTCCGGATAGGTAAGGCCCGTGGCATTAGTTCCCAGCAGATTATGGATATGGGATTTGTTATGATCCTTAGCGCAATTATTGGCTCAAGGCTCACATACGTACTGACCAATCTTTCCTATTATAAGGCTCACCCTATAGACATCCTGAGGTTATGGCATGGAGGCCTTGTCTTTTCAGGCGGTCTGATCGCAGTCATCATTGTTATGGGCTGGTATATCAGACGTCATAATTACTCCCTATGGGAAATTGGCGATTTGTGGTCTCCGGCAGTAGCCCTGGGCCAGAGCATAGGTCGCATTGGCTGCTTTATGGCAGGCTGTTGTTACGGTAATCCGACGGATATGAAGTGGGGTGTGATCTTTACCCATCCAAAATCTCTGGCGCCGTTAAACATCGCTCTCCATCCCACGCAATTATATTCCTTTTTAAGCGGCCTGATAATCTTTATTGTTCTCGTGATCCTGCATACCAAAAAGAAGTTCGCGGGCCAGGTCTTCTTATGGTTTCTGATTCTCCATAGTACCGGCCGCCTTCTGATTGAACGCTTCAGAGGGGATGACAGGGGATTGATCTTCGGAAGTGAATGGACCATGACCCAGTTGTTAACTACCTTGATCCTTGTCGCCGCTGTGGTTGCTCTTTTCATAGTGAAGTCAAGGAAAGAGAAAGACCTCAATGATCATAAGATACAAGGTTGATCAATAATATTAACAACCATTTGATAAACAAAGATCGTATCCGTGATTTGATTCCGGATACGATCTTTGTTTTAAGTTAAACTGTTATATCAGCCCATGACAACTCAACTGCGGGCTTTTATTGAGGAAGATTAATTACATCATTCCTCCCATACCGCCCATGCCGCCTCCCGGAGGCATAGCGGGCATCATGTCTTCTTTGTCCTTAGGCTTTTCGGCAACCATGGCTTCAGTGGTCAGCAATAGCGAAGATACCGATGAAGCATTCTGCAAGGCAAATCTCGTAACCTTGGTCGGATCAATGATACCTGCCTTCATGAGGTCTTCATATTTACCTGTCTCCGCATTAAGACCAAAACTACCTTTCCCTGCCTTTACCTTCTCTACCACAACCGCGCCTTCCTCGCCCGCATTATTCACAATCTGGCGAATAGGCTCTTCTAATGCCCTCATGATAAGGTTGACGCCACTCTGTTCCTCTCCGTCGAGCTTAAGTTCTGAGACTGCCTTAATACATCTCAAGAGAGAGACACCGCCTCCAGGAACAATTCCTTCTTCCACGGCTGCCCTTGTGGCATTAAGAGCATCTTCCACCCTGGCCTTCTTCTCTTTCATCTCTGTCTCTGTGGCAGCGCCGACATTGATAACAGCCACACCGCCTATTAATTTAGCTAGCCTTTCCTGAAGTTTCTCGCGATCATATTCAGAGGTGGTTTCTTCAATCTGAGCCCTTAACTGCTTGACCCTTCCTTCCAGATCCTTTCGGCTGCCTCCACCGTCAACGATGGTTGTGTTGTCCTTATCAATGTTGACAGTCTTTGCCGTGCCAAGATCGTTCAGAGTAACATTTTCCAGTTTCAGACCGAGGTCCTCTGAGATGACACGTCCTCCGATGAGGACGGCAATATCTTCCAGCATGGCCTTTCTTCTGTCACCAAAACCCGGGGCCTTGACCGCAGATGCCTGGAGGGTTCCCCTCAACCTGTTTACCACCAATGTTGCAAGGGCTTCTCCTTCCACATCCTCTGCGATGATCAACAGTGGTTTACCCATCTTGGCAATCTGCTCCAGTATAGGTACAATATCCTTCATGCTACTGATTTTCTTTTCATTAAGCAAGATATAAGGATCGCTCAGGTTAGCTTCCATCTTTTCGGCGTCAGTCACAAAATATGGTGACAGATAGCCTCGATCAAACTGCATGCCTTCGACAATCTCCAGTGTGGTGTCCATGCTCTTGGCTTCCTCAACCGTGATTACGCCTTCTTTTCCGACCTTATTCATGGCTTCGGCAATAATATTTCCGATAGTTTCATCATTATTGGCTGAAATGGTTCCTACCTGTGCGATCTCTTCCTGATCCTTGGTCGCTTTGGAAATCATCTTCAGTTCATCCACGGCAACCTCAACGGCCTTTTCAATACCTCTCTTGATCGCCATTGGATTGATGCCTGCGGCAACCAATTTTGAACCCTCTTTATAGATAGACTGGGCCAGAACCGTTGCAGTGGTCGTACCGTCACCCGCCACGTCAGACGTCTTGGAAGCAACTTCTTTAACCATCTGGGCTCCCATATTTTCAAATTTATCGTCCAACTCGATCTCTTTGGCCACTGTGACGCCGTCTTTGGTTATAGTGGGTGACCCGAAAGACTTATCAAGGATGACATTCCGTCCCTTCGGACCCAGTGTAACCTTGACAGCATCGGCTAGTGTGTCTATCCCCCTCAGGATAGATTCCCTGGCCTTTCCGCTATATCTAATCTCTTTTGCCATCTTCAATCTCCTCCTTTTTAATTAAAGCTTATTCCATAATAGCAATGATATCGTCTTCTCGCATGATCAGGTGCTCCTTGCCCTCTATCTGGATATCAGTCCCTGCATATTTCCCGAATAGGACCCGATCTCCCTTCTTTACTTCTAACGATTGCAATTTGCCGTTATCAAGAAGCTTGCCTTTCCCAACAGCTGTGACCTTGCCCTCTATGGGTTTCTCTTTTGCCGTATCCGGGATAATGATACCCCCTTTGGTCTTCTCTTCTTCTTCCAACCTTTTTACAATAACTCGATCATGTAATGGTCTGATTTTCATTTTCTATATCTCCTCCCATATTAAATGAAATTTTTATTAGAGTTTTAAAAAAACTCACCTCCTTAAGCTATGATTAAATTATGTTGCTTGTATAAACCGAATATTTTCACATCAGGTATTTCCTGAAGTGCTTTATTCCAATGGGGTAATGTCATTTAAGATACAATAGATGAAAATATAAAGAAATATCTGAATCTGTGGTCATATTTAGACTGCAAAAACATAATTATTGCAAGCTAAATGTCAAGGGTCCCTAATAAAAAATGTTAAAAAACTTATTTATTTTGTTCTATATACCACTGAAGAGTCAAACCGATCCCCTCTTTTAGCCCGGTCTCCGCATCCCAACCTAATAGGTCACGTGCCTTTTTAACGACAAGGCAACTCCGGGTAATATCCCCCGGCCGGGCCGGATGTTTTGAAAGTCTTAATAAGTCTTCTGATAATTCAGGTCTTATCTCCTTAACTGCATCGTAGATGACCCCATAGAGTCCTCCGGTCTTTGTACCCTTTCCGGTCCCTATGTTGAAAAACTCGCAATCCCCTCCTTTTAAGGCCTTCAGGTTTGCTTTCACTACATCTTTCACATAACAGTAGTCCCGGATCATTCCTTCATCATCTTCAGGGAAATGATAGAGATTGGAACGCGAATTGTTTAAAAGATTAGTCATAAAGATAGCTACCACGCCAGCCTCCCCGTGCGGTATCTGGCGAGGGCCGTATATATTGGCATAGCGAAGAACCGTATAAGCGAGACCATACTGATGTCGGTAATAGTTAAGGTAGTATTCAGAGACAAATTTAGACACTGCATAAGGAGAAAGAGGGATCGGCGGATAATCTTCGGAAGTAGGGTATTGTGATGCCTCACCGTAGATCGCGCCTCCTGAAGAGATAAAGATGCACTTTTTGACCTTATGCTTTACAGACTTCTCCAAAAGGTTTAAGAATCCCTTTATATTGATATCCGCGTCCAGAAGCGGGTCTTCTACAGATGCGGGGACACTCATCTGTGCAGCATGGTGATTCAGAATATCGGGCCTTTCGGTCTCCATTAATCTATCTATCTCATCGGAACGGATATCCATCTCATAAAATCCGTCCTCTGTATTCAGGTTCTCCTTTTTTCCGCTTGAGAGATTGTCAACCACTACCACTTGATGACCTGCCTGAATGTAACCATCCACCACATTTGACCCTATAAATCCCGCGCCTCCGGTAACCATTATCTTCATAAGATCATTCTCACTTCAATTACCCCTATTTAACTATGAGAGAATATGCTCAAATATTTTTATCCTATATTCTTATAAGTTATCCGCTCTAAAATGAATCGACCTTAAGTATCTCTATTAATTGATACAAGTCAAGTCATAAGAGGATATGTATTATTTTCCCCACCGTGGCTAATTATATTCTTTTTCTTCAGCCCTTGCTTTCCCCATGTGATATGCAACCTATTCGACTGGAGGACATCAAGTATAGCAAAATATCTAATTCTTTTCGCGAAGCGAATACACCTTTTATCCGATCATGTCGATCGGATAAAAAGTCTGTGTTTGTCTGCGTTCGTCTGTGGTTAATCTAATTCTTTCTCTGCATACTTTGCCTTCTCCATCTGTTAAGACCACTTTTAATATCACTATCCATTGACTCTATGAGCTGATTATGGTAGATTTTTATAATATTAAGGCAGTGATATGAACAATAAAGATCTACAAAAAAGGGGTAAAGGGCACCGCCAGAGATTGCGGGAAAAATATATGGAAGGCGGTCTCGAAAGGTTTGCTGACGAGGAGATAGTGGAATTTCTCCTTACCCTGGGGACCCCCAGAAAAGATGTCAAGATCCAGGCAAGGGAGGCCCTTAAAACCTTTGGGAGCCTTTCTGCGACACTGTCGGCGCCTGTTGAAAAATTGACAGAAATCAGGGGAATCGGGCCTAAAAATGCCCTCTATCTGAACCTCGTGCACCAGGTCGCGGGAAGATATCTCAGGGACAGGGCAAAGGGAAAGACATTTTTCAGTTCAGCAAAGGCTGTTTTTGATTACTGTATATCATAACTAACTAATATCATTAAATATACTGTGACTGCTCGTTTCCAGGTTGCGCCTGGGTTGCGGATGGATGCGGGTTGTCCAGCTCGTCAACCTCTGACTTAAACTTGCCAGGGATCCAGTGAGCATAGACATCATAGGTGATAGATATACTGGAATGCCCCAGCTGGTGGCTCACGTCACCCGGGTTATGACCCCTCAGGAGCCTTATAGTGGCGTATGTATGCCTGAGGTCGTGTATCCGGATCTTTCGCAGCTTGGAGGCCTCCAAGCATCTGAATAGCGCCTTCATAAAGGCAGCACGGCTAAGCATTTCACCTTTTTTATTGGCAAACACCCACTCAGGAAAAAGCCGGCCGTCTTTCAATGCCCTCTTCTTTTGAGTCACCCTTAAAGCCCTTAATGTCTCCGCAAGATTAGGAGTCATGTCTATGCGCCGGCGCTTCTTGTTTTTGGTGCCGGTGATTCTGCCCTTATGGTGACCCCGCTTCACCTCGATAAACCGGCTGTTAAAGTCAATGTCCCCCCATTGCAAAACCTCGATCTCCCCTATCCTCATGCCGGTCCTCAGAGCGCAAAGGATATGCGGATAGTAATAACCGCTCATATGTTTCTTGGCCTGGTCAAGCAATAGGATCGTTTCTTCATCTGTCAGTGGATCCACATCGAACTGCTTTTTGATTCGCTTTGTCTTGATGTCCCTCATGGGGTTGCTCTCTATCAGCTCGGAGTCCATAGCGTGTGATAGGACCTCGTTAATAGGTGCCTTGATAGCGGTTACAGTAGAATGACTAAGGCCCTTGATCAACAGGCTGTCAAGAAGGGCCTTCATGTCCTTACGCCTGAGATCGTCAAGCCGGCGTTTTCCTATCACCGGATAGACGTGCCTTTTAAGGTTATCCTTGTAATTCTCCATGGTGGATTCCTTCCGATCGGAAGGCAGCTTTAACCACTTCTCGGCATACGCTTTAAATGTTGGACAATTGTCTTTCTTGGAAAGGTCCAGCTCTCCCAGGACCAGCTTGGCCTTAATCTTTTCCGCCACGTCCCTGGCCAGGTCCTCATCATTGCCTATCTTCTTTGATTTGCGCTTGCCCTGGTGATCAATAAAGATCCACCAGGCCCCGGATCCCTTTGGCCTCTCTCGAACTTTTACTCCCATAAAAAGCCCTCACTTTCCCCTTGATAAAACCCACGGGCAGGGACCAGGGATATCCTCTTCAGCGCATGCTGCCTATCCCGTGAGCGATAAACTTAACAACCGATCCCTAACCAACCTTATCTACAGAAGTGCGATTCTCGTGTAAATTTGGGACCCTTCCTGTTTTCAAAATTCAATCCAATGGTCTACGGCCGTCCCTCAGGCCGGCAAGGCCCTTCCTATGTTTCAACAATATTCTCAAGATCATCATAAACGTCTGTCAATTGATCAAGTACCCCTTCCATGGTCGCTTCAGCCTGATCATCCCGCCATTTGTCTTGAAGCAACGCAAATATGGCCATTCTGGCCATCCAGACCCGACCTTTCATTGCATGCAACTCATTATCGTTATTAAGATTACTCAAAGAAGGGTTTTCAATTTCATCATTTTTAGTTACTTTGGAGTCTAACTCTCCAACCAGGTCATAGTTTCCTTCACCGAAAAAATCATGTGTGTTCCATTGATCAATTTGATCTCCGATATCCAGGATCAATGATCCGACGGCTTGAAATTCACTGACGCCAATATCAATAATCATGCCCTCACTCTCCATAAATGACGCACCCACCACCTGTAACTGTGTCCGCAGCGTATCAAGAGTTGCGGAAAATACTTTGCTTTCTCGTTCAATTCTCGTCATGGCACACCCCCCAAAAAAGTAGCGCAGTTGGAACGATTAGGCTTCAAACAAAGCCCCGGGCCATTGCTGGTACCCGATTCCAACTGCGCTAATTTCATTTGAGGTAAATAAAAACGGATCGTCACGGCGATCCTCCCGTGTTTGAATTTAATCGATTCCAATTATATCAAATTCTATGAGGGTGTCAAATGATTTTATTTCAGCGCTTTTTCCCATATATCCTTTTTCCCATTGAATAATTGCAAGATTATGATATAAGTCAATAATTCAATTCCTTACATAGAATCAAATTATTTCATTTTCATCTGTTTAGAGGAGGATGAAATGAAAAAACCATTTCTATCAGTCCTTACATTTTCAAATCTTTTACCTCAACTATATGTGCTAAACATTTTCAGGGTTTGGATTCAAGAAAGTCCATTAACAGGTTGCTATTTTGATTTGCAAAAGTAATCTACACTTTCATCAAAG
>JAFDAM010000057.1 GCA_019313825.1 Deltaproteobacteria bacterium | reverse complement strand
CCATACTAACCTGGGTATCGCATATGAGGCCCTGAAAAGGTGGGATAAGGCCATCGAGGCATATAAAAAAGCCATCCAGTATAGTCCCGCGACCCCCCCCCCCTATATTCGTCTGGGAAGACTATATAACAGCTTAAACAGAAAAGATGAAGCCTTACGCGTATTGAAACAAGTTTTGGGCATGGTTAAGGAAGGGCCCGATGCGGAAGAGGCGCGAAGGTTATTGAAAGAAGTTGAAAAATAAAGGTCTTCTCCCAATTAATTGGGAGAAAGTGATCAAGGGTTCCAGGATTCAAGGGTCCAAGTGTTTGTTTTTTAATGATTTTATCAATGCCTTAAGCATCCTTTCAACTTCAGCTGAAATATCTTTGAGTATCTTTTAGTTTTTCTTAATTTACATATTCTAAGCCACCCAAAGGTTGGATTTGGATCTTAGATCTTTATGCTTCTCACTCGAACCCTCGCCCCCTCGAATCCTCGACCCCTTGAATCCTTATTTTTCTTAAGCATTTCACTCGAATCCTTGGATCCTTGAATCCTTGAATCCTCATAAGACCTGCCTCAGTCAGACAGGAGCACCCTGCAAATTATCTCCAACAATATCTGCTATATCCGACATTGAATCCGTGTAATAATCCGCTTCTAGTTCTCTGTTTTTATAGGAGATAAAAATTACTCCTGCCGCCCTGGCCGTTTCATAATCCACCATAGAATCACCCACATAGATGGATTCAGGAGGTTTGATCCCAAAATAATCCAATATCTTGAAGATGGATTCAGGGTGGGGCTTGGGGTTTTTCACGTCAAGGGAAGAGACTACTATATCAAATACCCTGTCAAGACCGTTACATTCAAGCACCTTTCCGATTGTGTTACTCCTGTTCGTGGCCACTGCCAGCCCAAATCTTGGCCTGAGTTTCTTTAATAATTCCTTCAATCCCGGTTCAATGATCATATCCCCGATAAAAGGGGTATAGTCCACCTGCCTTATGAACTCCTGGGCATCTTTGAGAAGAGGCGTTTTCCTGAAGAGACAACGGATAGATTCATCGGCCGTATTCATGTGGACAAAGGCAATGCTGTCTTCCGTCATGGGAGGGAGGTCAAAATGTGCCAGGATATGGTTATAGAAATTGATATTGGCCTGGCGGGAATCGAACATGACCCCGTCACAATCAAATATAACGGCCGATCGTTTTTTCTTTGAATTCATGAAAGATCCTTTCATACATAAAATCGCTTACGCGATTTTATAAAACGACCCGCTATGCGGGTCTCTAAAAAAGTGATGATTCTATCAATGAGATCGCTTACGCGATTTTATCGCCTGAATAAAGGACGGGAGATTTAAAATATTATGTGTTAATGTAAGTGAGAAAGAAATCAGAGTCAATATGGAAGGCGCTAAAGAAAGTTATCTGTTAATGGTTATCAGTTATTGGTTATGAAGTGTTACCAATTACAACTATTACAATAATTTGTTTTTTACAGATCCCGTTTACGGGAGTCACATAAAATCGGGAACCGATTTTATTAGAGGAGTTATGATGGAGATTCAGACCGACTATCTTGTTATCGGCAGCGGTATCGCAGGATTGACCTTCGCTCTGGAGGCATCCAAATCCGGGACCGTAGCCATTGTCACAAAAAAAGAGATGATGGAGGCATCCACAAATTACGCACAGGGGGGTATTTCCTCGGTATTTGATCTGGATGACAGCTTTGAACTGCATATCAAGGATACCCTTGATTCGGGTGCCGGCCTATGTAATGAGGAAGTTGTCAGGATGGTTGTCAAGGATGGCCCCGCGAGAATCCGGGATCTGATATCCATGGGGGTCAATTTTTCGCGTCAGGCAGAAGACAGTGATGAGCTTGATCTCGGTATGGAGGGGGGGCATTCCAAGAGGAGAATAGTTCACACCAAGGACAGGACAGGGCATGAGGTGGAGAGGACGCTCCTGCAGAAGGTGGCGGAGAATGACAACATCACCATCTATGAAGACCACATGGCCATAGACCTCCTTATACAATCAAAGCTGGTCAAGAGGGGCATTGTCACGTCCGAGACCAGGGAGACCTGCTGGGGGGCATATGTCCTTGATGTCGAAGAGAGCAGGGTGATAACCTTTGTCTCAAGGGTCACGGTCCTGTCCACCGGCGGTGTCGGAAAGATCTATCTGTATACAAGCAACCCTGATATCGCGTCAGGAGACGGTGTGGCCATGGGTTACAGGGCCGGTGTAAAGGTGGCAAACATGGAGTTCATCCAGTTCCATCCCACATGTCTCTATCATCCCCTTGCAAAGAATTTTCTCATATCTGAGGCGGTAAGGGGCGAGGGAGGGATACTCCTCGACAGGAAAGGGGATCGCTTCATGGAACGATACCACCCCCTCAAGGACCTTGCTTTCAGGGATATCGTGGCCAGGTCCATCGACCTGGAGCTGAAGAAGAGCGGCGATGATTGCGTGTATCTGGATATCAGTCACAGGGACGCGGATTATATCAGAGACAGATTTCCTCATATATATGAGAACTGCCTGACATATCAGATCGACATCACAAAGGAGCCCATCCCTGTGGTACCGGCTGCCCATTATATGTGCGGGGGGCTTTTAACGGATAAAAACGGAATGACCGATATAAGTAACCTCTATGCCATCGGTGAGGTGGCATGCACGGGTCTTCACGGCGCCAACCGTCTGGCGAGCAATTCCCTCCTGGAGGCCCTGGTCTACGCGAGAAGGGCCGTGGAGAGATCCGGTCTTGACCTGGACAATAACAGGGAAATCCAACTGAAAAAGGCGCCCCTATGGGATTCAGGGAGCGCCACTGACAGTGAGGAGATGGTTGTGGTCTCCCATAACTGGGATGAGATAAGAAGCCTGATGTGGAACTATGTGGGGATTGTCAGGACCAATAAACGGTTGAAGAGGGCAAAGGCCAGGATAGAGAACATACAGGCGGAGATAAAGGAGTATTACTGGGATTTTATCGTCTCCAGGGATTTGCTTGAGCTGCGGAACCTGGCACTTGTTGCGGAACTGATCATCACGAGCGCTTCTTTAAGAAAGGAGAGCCGGGGGCTCCACTATAACCTGGACTACCCCGATCATGACAACAAACACTGGAAGAGAGATACGGTGATATCGATATGAAATCGCTCAACGATTTCATAATCAGTACTTTGTATATTTAGAGCGGGAGGGGATCTTTGGAGGGATCTCTTCCCCCTGATCACAATCAAACCAGGTCTTTATATAGGTGTAGACCAACCCGCCACCGATAATCAGTAGCGCCAGATATAATAAACCCATGAAGATAAAATAGTCTGTAGCCCATTTCCATTCAAACGATAGCGGAGTCATATCTTTTCTCCTTATATAAAATTGCGAAGCAATTTTATGCGGGGTTTAATTCCTGCTCCTTTGGGAAAATTGGTAGATATCTGTACGAGAGGGAGAACAGCAGAAAACCGTACCCTATGACCGCCATGGCAAGACCCCATTCCTGCCATGTGGGCAGGTAGCTCCAGAACTTGTCAAAGGGCATCACCGGTATTGCAAGCGTGACAATAATAAACATGAACCGGTTCAGGACAATACCCGTACAGTTCAGGAGCGAAGCAATTATCAGCCAGCCTGTGTTCTCTCTGACCTTGGGAATAAGGAGCATGATGGCAGGGACGATTCCACATATGATGATCTCGGCTACTACCATCCAGACACCGTACGGCCCCTCCCTGTAAAAGTCCATGAACTTGAGCCCTGCGCGGGGAACCACGCCGTAGATCCAGCCGATTGTATCGGCAATCTTCAATACCAAATAACCGGCAAGCAGGAATCCGGATATCTTTGCCAGGGTCTGTATCGCTTTTTGGGAAACAAGCTTCTTTCGGGTAAGCAGTTCGGTCAATTTTGTGCACAGGATCGTGAAGCACGGCCCCGCTGCAATGGCGGAAAAGACAAACAGGAAGAAGGTCCAGGGCCAGATATAGAAGCCTGCCCTTGCGGCGAAGGGCCTTCCGTACAAGACGCCCCACATCCCGCCCAGGGATCCCTGGTGGAAGAAGGAGAGAAACACGCCTGTGGCTGCAAAGACAGCCATGATATGATGGAGATTATGCCCGAAAAGCCTGAATTCTTTAATCTCATTTAGCTTCCTGTTCCCCAGGATTATGGGCAGGTACTCGATGGCCAGTACAGCCATGTAAGTTGTGATACAGAAGGAGACTTCTACCAGCATGGAGTGGACATTGGCGTGCCAGAAGATGAACCATCCCCTAAGGGGCTGACCGATATCGATGCCAAGCATGGCTATGGCACCTGAATAGCAGATGAACCCTATTATGACGGCCGCATTGATAATATCCTTAAGCTCTTTTTTGCCAATGATGTAGGTGAGAAACCCTGTAAAAAACGCGCCGGCGCCTAGGGCGATGATCGCCAGGTCAAACACGATCCACAGGGCGAAGGCAAAGATATTGCTCATATTGGTCTGGTTCAGCCCCAGCCCGAAACACAGGACGACGGATAGGCCCCCCCAGGCCAGAAGCGCCAGCCACGGCAAGGTCCAAAAGAAAAAGGCCGGTGCGGAACACCTCTTTGCGCCCTCAGGCATCAATGCGGAATCCATCAGTTTATCCTCCTAACATCATCAGTCGAACAGTTAAATTGTCAAATGGGTGATTGGTTTTAAATCTCTATTTTTTAACTAAACTACATTAGTGTCCATCCAAAAATGCCTGTTTTTAGATTCCCCGTAAAGTACACGGGATCTTCGACATGCTATCAGCCTTCAGCATTCAGTCCCGCTAAAGCGGGACAAAAGACCTTAATTACAGGATGTTGGCTGATCGCGACTCGACTGAGCTCGTCGAAATCTGAAAGCTGAGTGCTGAATGCGCCATCCAGAATTCCTTATTTCTGGATGGATACTACTTAACCAACAGCCTTGGAGATCGGTTTGAACTCTCCGGGCATATAGTTGTCAGCCATTTTCCTTACCCAGTCCTTTGAAGAGAGATAATAGACCTTGGGTTTGGTGTTCAATCTCTCCAGGAGCCTGAAGGCGTAAGGGCTCTTAATAAGTTTCGAGACCTGGTGTTCCGGGTTGTTAAGGTCCCCGAATGTGATGGCCTGTGCAGGACAGGCCTCCGCGCACGCGGTGGTATACTCATGCTCTTCGATCTCTCTCCGGTCATCCGCATACGCCTGGTTCTTGGCCCTCATGAGCCGGTGATGGCAGAATGTGCACTTTTCCACTACACCCCTCATACGGGGAGATACCTCGGGAGAGAGGGATCGCTCCATGCCTTTTGCAAAGGGCTTGATCAGGGAATACCCGTCCCACCAGTTAAAATACCTGGCATGATAAGGACAGGCTGCCTGGCAATACCTGCACCCTACACAGCGGGTATAAATCTGGCTCACGATCCCTGAGTTAATGTCTACCTTTGTGGCAGTTGCAACGCATACCGTGACACACGACGGATTATGGCCTCCATTACCGTCCTCTTCGCAGTGCATGCAGGGCCTCGGGAAATAACTGACCTCTGTATCCGGAAATTTCTTGCCGTTTGTGATTTTATAGAGCTGCATCCAGGTGATATTGCGCTCCTTGTCCGATTCATCGGCCCGGACCGTCACGTTGTTCTCGGCTGCGCAGGCGATCATGCACGTCCCGCACCCGGTGCATTTGTCCAGATCTACGACCATCCCGTATCTGTGTCCGTGAGTCTGCTTCGTTTCCATGATCTGCTTTACCTCAACAACTTGATTGTATAGGAATCTATTTTTTCAGAGCGGCGAAGCCGCGTTATATAAAAAATCGCGAAGCGATTTTATGCCCTGATTAGTTTTACCGGGGTATCCCACCACACCGGCTGACCGCTCAGGGGATCCATGCCCCCGTCAACAAGATGATTGGGGTTCACTCCCTTTCCGTTCAAGAAATCGTCATAGGCAGTATGTCCCAGGCCCAGCGGCAGATATACATAGCCGGGCATTGCCCCCTCAAAGATATTGATTCGTACCTTGACCTCTCCCTTATGAGATTTCAGGACCACCCTGTCCCCCTGTTTCAGGCGCAGCTTGGACGCTGTTTCGGGATTGATCTCCGCGAAGGATTCATCCTTCAGGAGTTGATGGTCAAAGAGGGTCTTTTTCAGGTACGGCGGATTAGGCGCCCAGCCGCTTGCCAGATTGATCATCTCATAGGGGACCATCCTCAGGGAATGAGAACCTTCTCCCTTTCCATGACCCTTGTGTTCATAGTGGGGCATAAACGCTTCATCTCCGGTGGCGGATATCCCCATCTCTTCCAGGGATGCCTCTTTTGCCGCAAGCTCTATCTTTGTACTGAGGAATTCAAACTTGCCCGAAGGTGTCTTAAAGAGGCTGCCCCAGTTCTTGTATGTGTGAGCGGGCCTGTACCAGAGGCCTCCTGACTTTATCTCCTCCCACATCTTGTCAAAGGAATCATAATCAGGGCTTATGCCGTTCCCCTTTTTCATCTGCTTCCAGGCGGGAGTGGCGCCGTCATACCCGGTCAGGCCGGCGCTGGAATCGAACAATCCCCTGGCCCTCTGCTTCAGGACCTCCTCATATTCTTCCCACGGAAACGCGTCTCCGACAGCTCCCCCGATCTGCTTTGCCATCTGGATGATCACATCTCCCGAATTCCTCGTGTCATAAAGCGGTTCGACCACGGGCCGCGTCATTCCGTAGAGCGGATACTGGAGACCTGCAGGCCAGACTATGTCATCTGTCTTTTCAAGGAAGTTGTGGTCAGGCAGGACCAGATCCGCCATATAGGCGGACTCATCATGATAGGGGGAGAAGCTTACAATGAACGGGACCTTCTCCATGGCCCTCTTGATCTCACCGCCGTCAGGCAGCGTGAAGGCCGGATTCGCGGAGAAGATAAGGAGCGTATCCACTGGTGATTTAGGCGCCTTGATGATCGCTTCAGCAAAGTTGCTGAAGAGGCTCCGGCTGAACGGATATTTCGCGCTCCCTGCCTGGTCGAGACGGGATCTCTGAAGGCCGTCCGCCGCGATCGCATCCGGTTCTATGTCAGCCAGTTTGTCCAGCGGCAGAGGATCATGGACAAGCACTCCTCCGGGCATATTTATATTCCCCACAAGAGCGTTAAGCGCCAGGATTGCCATTGATTCGTACAGGCTGCCGTTCAGGGCGCCCTTACCCTTTCCGCAGACGGCGACAGGCGCCTTGGCCTTTGCAAACCCTTCAGCAAGGGAAATGATCTTGTTTGAATCTGTTCCAGTGATCTCAGCCACCTTTTCAGGGGAGTAATGATCCAGGACCATCTCCTTGAAGGCAGAGAACCCGGACGCGCTGGTATTGACAAATTCGGTATTGTGCAGGCCCTTTTTAATGATCACGTGGGCGATCCCAAGAGCAAGGGCGGCCTCTGTGCCCGGCCTGGCAGGTACCCACTGGTCTGCCTTTGACGCGGTGTTGGATGCCCTGGATTCGACCTGAATGATCCTGGTCGCCCTCTTGAGCCGGTCCTTTCTCCACTGGCCCCACGCGTTGATTATCCGGCCCGGCGCCCCCCAGCCATCAAGGAGGCCGCTGCCAAAACTCAGAATATAATCCGAGTTCTCAAGGTCGTACGCCATGGGAGAGTCACTCCCCTGCATGAGCATGCCTGCCGTCTGAAAGGTATCCTCGGAAGTGGGTATCCTCATGTAGTTGGGGCTTCCGATGGCCTTGGTCAGCCGTTCGATCATCACGGCCATGGTTGATCTCATACGGTTTCCGTCAATGACCGTGATGGAGTCCACCTTGCCGACTTTACGCAGGCCTGATATCCGGCCTGCCAGCATAGAGAGGGCCTCATCCCAACCGATATTCACGTACTTGCCTGATCCCCTCGGGCCGACCCGTTTCACGGGGCCGGTGAAACGGATCTGTTCGTTGTAAAGAAGCTGAAGTCCGCCCATGCCCAGGGGGCAGATGCCGCCCGGGTTGACCGGGTAGTCGGTGCGGCCCTCGATCTTTACCGCCCTGTCATCTACCTTTCGTACCTCAATGCCGCAACCACCGGGACAGAGCGTACATACGGTCTTTTCATGTAAAAATTCCCCAACAGGCGGGACCGGCACCCATGGCCAGTTCTGGGTCCATATGGCGCTGTCATCCGCCATCTTCCATGGAAGAGGGGAAAGGCCGATTCCAACCGCTCCACCGACGATCAATGTAATGAAATTTCTTCTGTTAAGCGCCAAAAGCTCAGTGATATCTTTTCCGTTGAATTTCATGGCTCTCTTCCTCTTATTTGTGGCAGACAAAACAGGCGTTGTTTTCTTCACGGCCCTTTTCAGTATGGCATTCTGCACAGTCATCCATCTTCATACGATCCCAACTGTTTGACTTAATACCCAGGATGTTCTTTCCCCATATATTGATGCTGTATCCGGTTATCCAATTCTTCTTGTAAACAGGCAGTTTGTCTGTCTTGGCGTGATCTCCGTGGCAGGTCCGGCAATCCAGTTCGCCCATTTTAACGTGCGCTATATGGGAGAAGAATACGCAGTCAGGCTGCCTGGAATAGGAAAGCCAGGGAATCTCCTTCTCATCGGCCACATAATCTTTCAAAAATTGTTCCTCTTCAGGGGTTTCACCCAGCGCCATTTCAGGGTCATCGTGACATTCCATGCATGTTTCCAGCTTCGGAATGCCTGCAAAGGTTCCGTCGTCACGAAAGGCATGGCAATACTGGCATCTTTCAAGGTCTGTATCACCCTCGATTTCCACAATATCTTCATCCAGATGGATGGCGTGGCTGAAATCAAGGGGCTGGTGCTGACGGGAATAAAGGGCAAAGGGAAACAGGACCCAGCCGACAAACAGAGCGCCTATCAGGCCTGCGCCAAAATAGACCAGTCCACTCCGGAAAGGATTGGAGATCAGCTTGGCATAATAAGAGAGAATAAGGCCTATAAGAGAAGAGATCCATCCGCCCTTTTTGGAGTCCAGCGAGGGACGTTCTTGATTTTCCATATGGTTAATCCTCTTCCAAATAGATTAAACGTTTTAACAGGAGGCTGGTAATTGATGCGTATTTACATGCTCACCGGTTGTTTGTCAAGGGGAAAGCCCTACAAATACGCAAATCAAAGTAACTCTTCAGCTTTACTGTTTAAGGGTTCAGAGCCCGCCCTGGTGCGACTCATGGCATGATACCAAACCTGTGTCTTAAGTAGGCTTAGACTATACTTTTCGTATATATAGTGTCAATGGTCGGTCTGGGCCAGGGGTTCAGCGGTTGCGGGTTTGCGGCAAACCCACCGGCTATCCGTCGGGCAGCCCTGAACGGTAGATCAGTTGGCTCTGAAGAGATAACGCATTAGAATAGAACTATTTGAGGTGAGGCATGGCAGTTGGCCCGGGAGCTAACTCTCAGGGTCACCAAAAAGCAACCCTGAACCGGTGAACTCCTATCGCAAGTTAAAATCTGGGTATTTTTCTCATGCGTTTACGGCGTCTTTTGGCGGCCTTGGCCTGCTTTTTCTTTTTCTGGACACTGGGCTTATCATAAAATCGCCGTTCCTTGATCTCTGAGAAAAATCCCTCTTTGGTCAATTTTTTCTTTAGATCTTTGATCGCTCTTTCTATCTGATTATTCTGTACAATTACTTTCATATGATCATCTCTCTTCGTGTAATTTCTTAATAAATTCGTAACTATTCAGGTTTTCTGGTTCACGGTTCAGGGTTCACGGTTGGTCTTTTCCCGCTCTTCATATTTCTTGAGTCTGCAATATTATGCATCGATGATCCGGCAGCATCTTGTACCTGTCTCTTCAGCCCATAATCCTTTGCAAGTCCTGGTTTCTTTTTTAGACGGTACACTTTTCGAGTCAATTCACGTGCCAATCGTTCGACCTTGAGGCTCTCGACAGGTTGCCATGCCTCAATATCTTCAAACCGTTCAATTTTCATCAGTCTAACCTTGAACCGTGAACCCCGGAACTTTGAACCTTAGTAGTTACATCCTGTAAATAAAAAAGCATCCCTGGATCGATAAGGAGATGCTTTTCCCGGCCTTCAAAATGAATTGAATGGATCTTAACAGTTCAGTTTTATTTCCATGCTACATGAGATTTCACCTCACTTGTTGTCCTGAAGGTCTGGAAGCACCTGCAAATCTTTAAGGGGCATATCGGTCCCGTATTGATGGAAGACTCTATTGAGTCCTCCCAATGTGAATTTTCATCAAATATTGGAATCACCCCCTTTTCCGTCGCCGGCCATATCTTTCCATCCCCTGGGGATTTACCGGATATTGGCGCTAAAGTCGAAAACTGTAGTAAAAAAAACTCTATATAAATAAAAAAACATTGTCAATATAATATTGTAACCGTTCACGGTTCAATGGTTCACAGTTCATGGTTGGGCAGAGATGTGTTTATGTTTTTATAGATATTGAGGCTTGGAAGCCAGGATGTAAATTGACTCGGAAAGCGCAAAGGTCTGAAAGACAAATCCCGCTGTAGAGGGGCGGTGGTTCGTGGATTTCATCTTATCACCTGTCGGGTCTTTTTACGGCGAACCAGTTTTGCGACCGCCTCGATATGATATGTATGCGGAAACATATCTACAGGCTGGATCTCAACGACCTCATAGTCCTGAATCATATGGCCTAGATCCCTTGCCATGGTAGTGGGATTGCAGGATACATAAACCACCCTGTCCGTTGCCATATCCATTACCCCGGCCAGGACATCTTTATGCATACCGGCCCGCGGGGGATCAATGACCAGGACATCCGGCCTTTGTCTGATAGCAGATAGCCTCTCTCTGATGTCTCCCAGTACAAACCGGCAGTTATTTACCTTGTTGGCTCTGCAATTTCTGTCAGCATCGAGGATGGCGCTCTCGGCAATCTCCATGCCGATAACCTCTTTTGCAAGGTTAGATAGAAATATGGGTATGGTCCCTGTTCCGCAGTAGAGATCAAGGACTATCTCCGAACCCTTGAGACCGGCATATTCCATCACCTTTTTGTACAGTTTTTCAGCTCCGGATGAATTGGTCTGGAAAAAGGAGTTGGCAGATATCTGAAAGCTGTACGGTCCAATCCTGTCCCTGATATACCCGTCCCCTGAAAGGACGATCTCTCTTTCCCCTGATGCAATGGCTGCCCTTTTCGAGTTGATGTTGTTGACCACGGTCTTGATATTATCCACGGAACTGCAGAGGGCCTCTGACAGCGGTTCCACCACGTCCTCCCTATATTCAGAAGTGACGATGTTTACCATCCACTCATCGAATTCAGCGGAATGACGAAGAGTCAAGAAACGCCAGAAGCCTTTATGGCTTTTCAGGCCATAGACAGGAACACCGCAATTTTGCACAGATCTGTGGACTTCCCGTAGAATCCGGTTCCCTGTAGCGTGCTGAAGGAGGCAGGCGTCAACATCGATCACCTTATAAAAGGTGCCGGGCACATGGAGGCCGAGGCCGAAATCACCCTCACTTTCCCCTTTCTCATAGTCATCCGGCAGCAGCCAGCGCCTGTCGGAAAAGGAGAATTCCATCTTGTTTCGATATCCATATATCTTTTCAGATGGTATCGTGTCATGGACCAGGATCTCCTGAAGTCCCCCAATACGGGCCATGGATTCCCTGATATGTTCTCTCTTGTATTCAAGCTGCCGTTCATAAATAAGGTGCTGCCACTGACATCCGCCGCAATATCCGCTGTAGGGACAGGGAGCCGGTATCCTGTCAGGTGACGGCCATATCAGTTCAAGCAGATGGGCCTCGGCATAACCTTTTTTCTTCTTGAACACCCGCGCCATAACCCTGTCACCAGGCACTGTCCCGCTGACAAAGACGACAAGGCCGTCCACACGAGCTACCCCACGACCGCCGTATGCCGCTCTCTCTATCCCGAGTTCAACAATATCTCCCTTACGAAGTCTCATAGTTTCATACTAACATCATAGCGCATGTTCCTCTATACATATCTTTCCTTTTCATAATAGCATTTTTTTAATAGATCACGAAAAGACTTAAAAAAGATGCGATATTGCACAGATTATTGTGCATATCCGTATTAATATTCGGATTACAGGAAGCCTTGTTTTCAAAAAACTTTATGAAATCAACAGATTATATGCTTGGCACAATATTTGAATAAAACCAAAAGAACCATCTATCTTCCTTAGTTGTTAACTGCATTATATAGGCCCTAAAACATATCACTTTTGTCCCAAGATGCTGATTCGGATCTATCTCGGGCATGAGTAAAATGTAGCAATCTTATTGTTTCCACACCCAAGTTGATGAATTCAAGCTATGGACATGGATGCCAGGGGAAGGGGAGTCTATGAAGGGCAGGGTCCGGGCCGGGAAAAATTCTTCAGGTTTCACATTGATGGAGATAATTGTCACCTGTGCTATTTTAGCAATTCTGGCCGCTGTAGCCATCCCCGCTTTTTCGAGCTGGCTGCCCGAGTATAGGCTGAAAAGCGCTGTAAGAGATCTCTATTCGAACACGCAATTGGCCAGGGTGATGGCGATCAAGAATAACGAGAGTTATAGAATGATTTTTATTACTACAGAGGACGGCGCTTATATAATTCAAAAGCCCGATGGAACCACTGAAAGAACCATAAATTTTTTGGATTATGACTCGAACGGCAATATCGGTTATGGTGGTGGAAATGCCACTAAAAGTGCTACTAAATCAGGTGGTTCCATACCAACGGATGGTGTCAGTTATGGCTCAAATGTGGCTACTTTCAATCCAAGAGGCCTGGGATCCTCAGGCTATGTTTATCTTGCCAATAGTACGGGCACTGCATATGCGATCGGGAGATGGTCTTCAGGTATTATTGTATTGAAAAAGTGGAATAATTCCACAAATTCTTGGGAGTAAGAGGTTATTATGTAAATATCCAAACGTAACTTAATATGACTTTTACCAAACCTTTAATTTTTTTGATTTAAATAACCTAAGTCATCCAAAAGTTGGATCTGGTTCTTAGATCTTTATTGTTCTTAAGGTTTTCACTTGTCGAAGACCCCGGACTTTGAGCGGGGAATCCTCGACCCCTTGAATCCTTGACTCCTTGTCGAAGATTTATCCACCTCTGGAGGATTATGTTGACTTTTTCGGGGAATCCTTAATATTCTTCAACTAATTTGGAGGTGATTCAAAAGTATTAATATTCAATCATAAGCGAAATCCATCTGCTTTGGCAGGTTATGGTTAAACCCAGATTGTGCATTAGAAACCTACTGCGGCTTGAAAATCCTTGCTGCAACGCTTGTTTCACGATTTTGTTCCTCAACAGATTTATGAATATGCCTTCGTCTCAAAATCGCTCCAACT
>JAFDAM010000118.1 GCA_019313825.1 Deltaproteobacteria bacterium | reverse complement strand
ATCGACTAATGCTCCAGCGAATCCCTCCGTATTGTATATATCGACGGTTTCTTTCATGAAGGAGACGGTTAGGTAGAGTTTGCTGGATGCGGAGATAGGGGTGAAGGAATAGTTCCCGCATCCCCAAAAATATGGTTTACAGCCCTGCAATATGCTGGAATACGCGAAGCCTCCGGACTCATCCTTGCTATGAGTCAGCCAAGAACCATTAAGATAGATGGGATTACTACCATTGCCCGGGGTTGAAATCCCCCAGTCTTCTAACCCCCTTTTAAAATCGGGATCAATAGTTATTGGAATGAGCGTGACGTTTCCGGAGATATGTTCCTCCCTTAACGTCACATATTCTGTTGCGGGTTTTCTCAAATTGATAACAACTACGACTAAGGTCAAAATGATTGTTAAAATAACGCAGGCGAGAATGAATATTCGTAGCCTCATTTTCAAATTTGTTGATCACCATCCAACATCCTCATGCTGATGATATTCTGGCTGGCTAAGCTTGCGTCTACTAAACAGCAATGCTAGGATAGCGATAGTGAGAAGAGCGATTGAGCAGATAATTATCACTATCGGCGCGAGATCGGCTGTGGCTGTAGCATAGTGCTCGATAGTAGTAGTCTCGGTAACTGTGTGGGTCGTTGTTATCCATCGCTCAACCGTGATAGATTGAGTCACTGTTACATGAGTGACCTCCTTCTTTATGACGGTCTTCGTCACGGTACCTTGAGTTTGTTGGAATCCTATAACTAGGACCTCGATTGCGGCTGTAGCATTACCTAGCTCAATCCAATCTCCCTTTTCTTGGTAGGCTGGTATGAGGATTAGGGATAAGGTGCCTTCTCGGTCTGGAGCTTTTATCGTGGCTGTGAAAGATGTTTCACCCTCGCCAGCAACGTTTGCTGGATTAGCCCGAGTTATAGTTTGCCCGGTGAGCTTATCCCTTACGATGATTGTGAGTGGTGTTGGTTCTGTTCCGAATTTATACCGCAAAGTTATATTGACATCGAATTCTTCATTGGTGTTGACTTGCACGGGGTAGCTGACATCTATTATGCTTGCTTCTTTTGTGAGGGATGGGGTTCCAACCTTGATGTCAAAGGATTTGGTGACGGTATTATTGAATAGGAAATAGTTTGCTATGGTCTTGACGGTTATATGGTATATGTCGTCTCTTGGTGGAGTCCAGTTAAATGTAACGTTGCAAGAGGTATCGAAATTTCGCTGCGTGATGTAAGAAGTAGTTGAACCGACTATCGTGATATTGTACTTGCAAGTATGTCTAAGTGGTGTTGGGTCGAGATAGGTGAATCTTAGTTGAATGGTTTCGCCGGGGGTTATGTTCATCGAGGATTTCTCGAAGGCAATGTCTGCTGATTCTAGAGCTTTCTTTTTGAGGGCATAATAGGCAGCCTCAATCACCATGACCTGAGTCTTGTCAATTAGTTCAGTGACAAGTCTTCCATTCTCGTCAACACCTTCTATAAATGCCTTCGGCGGGAGTATGCAGTATAGAGGGGGATAACAGTATCGAGGGTCTTTCTTTCTCTCCTCATTCTTTTCGATGAGGTAATCTACGAGCTTCCTAGTGTAATTAGTATTGTAGAGAGCATGAAATCCGAAAGCTGCTTTTGTGAAGATTATTGGAGTTATATCTTTTGGAGTTATTTTCCAAGTGTCTCCACGCGGCGTTACGATCCATTGATAAACGTATGTCACATGCTGCAGGCCGGTATTTCCCTCCGTCCAGGCAGTAAACTTGCCAGTATTCCTGTATCTTCTTTCCTGAGCCTCATAGACTCTTCTAACATAATCTAAGTACCTGTCATCGACGTTAAGTTCGAAGACCATGTGGAGAAGTGGCTCCGAGGTGACCTCAGTCTTTGGGAGGCTAACGCCATAAACGTCTACATGTGGCCCTTTCACGATGTTATCAAATTCTTTCAAAGCCGTCTGGACGGGCTGGTATTTATCTAGGCCGAAGAGCTTGAAGCCTTGCGCGACGTAGTACTTGTAGAAGCCTGCTGTGGTCCTCCAAGCCTTCGTGCTATTGGCTAGGAGCTCGTAGTTACTTCTTCTGACTATCGCTTCGATTCTCTCTGCTAAATCTGGCCTGTACTTTTTGAGCATGGCGAGGCCTATCAGGAGCCTGCCGGAATCGGAGACGTTTGTTATGTCCTCTCTCCAATGCTGGCCATTTGTTGATTTATAGAGGTAGTATGGTATCCCGTAGGGACTTAGTTGACGGGTCTCTAAGAATCTTAAAATCTTCTCGATACGATCGTCCGCGCCCCATTCGCCTTCCTTTGGCAGTATTCCCATTAGCTCAGCCTCAATGATTGCTATGATGTATCCACCGAGATCCCAGTCCGTTAGGTAGGGCCAGCGATAACTAGCCTTAGGTATCCCTGTGGTTGGATCTACACCTATTCCGGGCTCGTAGTAGCTCCAAGCATCCTTCGCCCAATTAATCCACTCGGAGACATCGGTTTCTTCTGATTGAGTATAACTTGCACTTGTAGCTGAGCTCATATGAATGAGGGTGTTGGAGAGTAGCATCAGGAGGATGAGTATGCCAGCTACGGGTGATGGCTTGTGCATGTATACTCACCCTTTTGGCGTTACGTACCATTCCTTTCGAGTGCCGACTAAAACGTTTAAGAGGGATATT
>JAFDAM010000117.1 GCA_019313825.1 Deltaproteobacteria bacterium | reverse complement strand
AGATTAAGAGAATTGAGAATACCTTTCACTTCTATGATATCTGGCATTTCCTGGTAAAATACATAACTCCTCTTGCTGTTTTAATCATTCTTCTCCAGAAAACAGGAATACTTAAGTTTTGATTGGAATTATTTTTCGGTTGTCATTTTCCTGTCCCTCGCAAAAATTAAAGTAGTCAGATTTTATTGCCAATCAGTTCAATTAGTTTTCCTCCAGCCGGCTTACGCTGTAAAGGGTAATGTGACCCCTTTTCTTTTCCTCGTTTTGCGGGTGGTAGTTTACTTTAGCACACGCAGGCTGAAGTGATTTTCGATGAGGTTGAAATCTCTGTCGTTGTGTAGTAACTGCACCTTGTTTTCTATACACACGGCTGCTATCATACAATCAACAGAATTTCTGATTGTTATTCCATGCTTCCGAAGGGTCCTGTAAATTGTGGCGGATGAAAGGAATGTGTTTCTGTTAATGGGCAGGAATATAAGATTTGAGACAATGGTTTTAGTCTTATTGTATTGGCGATTGTCTCGAATGCCTTGTAAGACTTCGGTGAGAACTACCCCACACAGACAGAGGTCTTCCCCTTCCTCGATAAGAGCTTCAAGTATAGCTACCTGACGAGAGCTTTTTTCTGAAAAAAAGTCAATCCAAACGGAAGTATCAACCAGGATCATTTGAAAACTCTTTCTTTTCGCATTGCTGAAAGGTTGCCTTTCCATTCAACTTTTCCTTTTAATTGCAAGATCTTTTTTTGCGATTTTCGACGTAGTAGATCACGCAAGGGATAATCAATCAAAGACCTTCGAGTCTTAAGACCAGTTGCCTTTAAGCCAGCCTCCAGCAGTTTTTCGTCTATTACGATGTTAGTACGCTTCATCTTTACCACCTCACTGATTATAATATTATACACATAATATCAGGTTGAAATGTGTATGTCAATATGGGTTTCTAGTGAGGTTAGTGCTGGACAAGGAAAGAAAAAATGGATAACGTATTGAATCTTGGCTTTGAGAGTTTCTAGAGGTATGAAGAAAAAAGGGGCAGTTAAAAGAGATGTTCTGACCCTATATAATTGAAAAGACATATATAAATGGTTATATTACCAGACTAGGCTTGACAAATATGCTGACAAAAAATGTGACAATGTTGTTGACAAATAATAAAATATATTATATGTAATATACCGTAAAATAATAATATTTTAGTGACAAAAACATGGACAATAATAAAGTTAACAAAATTTTTACCTTTAAATCTGGCAATTTTATTTTCAGTAGAAAATTCTCTGGAAAAAAAATTGAGATTTCTCTTGTTAAGGCAAATATACTTTACCACTCAGTAATGGATTTGCCAATACTGCCTGATTTGTCCGCAAGTATAAGAGAAGAAATTATCCGACGATCTATTTTTGGCACGGCTGCATTGGAGGGTAATCCTTTAACAGAAGAAAAAGTTGCCCAGATTATCTCTAAAACCCATAAAACCAAGCAAATGGAGAAAGCGGAAAAAGAAATAAGGAATCTCAAGGCGACATATGATTTTGTAAGGAAGATAAAGCCCTCAGGATCTGTGTTTATACTTAGCGAAGATATGATAAAAAAAATTCATTCTTTTATTACAAAGGGCATCAAGTATCATGACAACGAACCTGGACAGTATCGAAACGTCCCTGTTAAAGTTGGTGATGCTAACCACGGTGGTGTTTATACACCGCCAAAATGTTTGCCGGATATACAAAAAATAATGAAAGAATTTGTAATATGGATAAACAGTGAGGAAGTCATAAAGCTGGAACCAGAAATACGATCTGCACTAGCCCACTATCATTTGGGGCTCATTCATCCTTTTGGTGATGGGAACGGTAGGACTGCTAGAATCATTGAGGCTATGTTATTACGATTAGCAGGGATAAAGTATGTTCCTATAATGCTTTCAAATTTTTATTATAGAAATATAGATGATTATTTTTGGGCATTTTCTCGAGCAAGAAAGAGAAAAGACAATGATATAAGCCCATTCTTAGAATTTGTTTTGGATGGTGTAATAAATTCACTATATGAGATTAAGGGTAGAATTACATTTTTTATCCGAAAATTTACTTTGCGTGTTTATTACGACTATATTAAGGAAAAAAAGGGAATAACTCAACGACAACATGACTTCTTAATTATGTTATGGGATTACCAAAAACCCTTTACTCTCGAAGATTTGCTTAATGTTTCCCCCTTTAAGGTTTTATATCGAGGAGTTAGTGAGAGAACTGCAAGAAGAGATTTGAAAAAATTGCGTGAAAACAACCTATTGTATATAACAGATGACGGTAAATTTAATTTGAATGAAAGAGCAATAGGATAAGTTCTAATGTCGAGATTTGAGCTTCATTTAAAATTTCATCATTCTGTTCGCTCCAACCGCCACCAATAAATATCTACCAAGAACTCTTTCTCGTCCCAACCCCCAACCTTTATTCTTCACCACATCCTTTTCCTTCCCAACAACTCATCAATCTGATCTTTATCAAATCTCCACCTGCTTAAACAAAAACCCCCAGCTAGCAGGCTAGTTTTCAGATTATAGAACATTTATGAAGGGATTTAAGCAAGCATTCTTTTCTGGTTTAGCTGCATTTGATGAAAAAGTATTCATTCTCCTGCATTCTTTAATTTTTCCAATTCCTTATCCCTCCGAT